>CAMMYU010000092.1:0-32447 GCA_946528545.1 uncultured Ruminococcus sp. | reverse complement strand
TGCGCCAGCAAGCCTGCGTCGAATTTAGGCAATCTGACGAAAACCTGGACGTCGCATCTGACGCACAGGAGTTGTGCGGTATTGCCTTAAAGGACTGTAGAATTTATCTACAGTCCTTATTTTATACATTATTAAATGGCTGAAGCTCGTTGAGATCATAAGGTGTTTCCTGATAGATACAGTAGTTCAGCCAGTTGGAATAAAGCAGATTTGCCGAACAGCTCCAGTTGAACACAGGAATCCTTGACGGATCGTTATCAGGGAAGTAATTATATGGGATCTTAGGATTAAGCCCTTTGTTTTTATCTCTCACATACTCTTTAGCGAGAGTATCACGGTCATATTCCCAGTGTCCCATAAGGAAGAACTGTCGCTGAGTGACATCTCCGACAAGATGAATACCTGCCTCATCAGATTCTGCAAGAACCTTCAGATTTTTTACCCTGTATATATCTTCCTTCTTAATAGAAGTATTTCTGGAATGAGGACAATGGAATACATCACCGAAGCCTTTGAGTATATTGAAATCAGGGTGGTTTATATGGTGTTTGAAGTTTCCGTGAAGCTTCTCGGGAAGCGTGAACTTCGGAACACCATAGTGATAATAAAGCGCTGCCTGAGCGCCCCAGCATATATGTATGGTCGAATAAACATTAGTTTTAGACCATTCAAAAACTGTGCAGAGCTCATCCCAGTAATCAACCTGCTCAAAATCAAGCAGTTCTACAGGTGCTCCTGTAATAATAAGACCGTCATAACGCTCATTCTTAACTTCAGAAAATTGTTTATAAAAAGCCAGCATATGCTCATGAGAGGTTGTTTTGGAAACATGAGAGCTCATCTGGATAAGATCAATATCAACATGAAGCGGAGTGTTGCTGAGCAGCCTTAACAGCTGAGTTTCTGTAACAATCTTATCGGGCATAAGATTAACTATAGCGATTCTGAGCGCTCTTATATCCTGGTGCAGGGCTCTGTCAGCAGGTATTACAAAAATGTGTTCCTGCTCAAGCGTTTTGAATGCAGGAAGATCGTTTGGTATCTTAATTGGCATAATTCTATCTCCTTAAATGCTCTTTGTTAATAATATTATAGCACATCTAAGTTTGTTTTTCAAGTGGGCTTTTATGAACGCGGGAAACTATATGCAAAAAAATTGTTAAAAGTATTGCATTTATCAAAAATATATTGTATAATGTTATAAGGCTGTTTGTGGTCAAATTTATGAATAGGAGAAGTTTAAATGAAAATGCTTGATACTATCGGATTTGTAGAAGACTTCGATAAAGAAGTCGGAGAAGCAATGGCAAAGGAGCTTGCCAGACAGAGAAGAAATCTTGAGCTTATTGCAAGTGAGAATATTGTTTCACCTGCTGTAATGGCAGCTATGGGCTCTGTACTTACCAATAAATACGCAGAGGGTTATCCCGGAAAGAGATATTACGGCGGCTGTGAGGACGTTGATATAGTTGAGCAGATCGCTATCGACAGAGCTTGTCAGCTTTTTGGCGCAAAGTATGCAAATGTTCAGCCTCATTCAGGTGCGCAGGCTAATACAGCAGTTTATTTTGCACTGCTTCAGCCGGGCGATACCGTAATGGGAATGAGCCTTGATAACGGCGGACACCTTACACACGGTTCTCCTGTTAATATTTCGGGTAAATACTTCAATTTCGTTCCTTACGGTGTTGATGATAACGGATATATCGACTATGATGCAATGGAGAGGCAGGCTAAAGAAGTTAAGCCTAAGCTTATTGTAGCAGGTGCTTCTGCTTATCCGAGAACTATTGATTTTGAGAAGATCTCCGCTATCTGCAAAGAAGTCGGCGCATACTTCATGGTAGATATGGCTCACATTGCAGGACTTGTAGCTTCGGGTCAGCACCCTTCTCCTGTTCCTTATGCTGATGTAACTACTACTACAACACATAAGACACTCAGAGGCCCGAGAGGCGGACTTATTCTTACAAATGATGAAGCTCTTGCTAAGAAATTTAACAGTGCTATCTTCCCGGGAACACAGGGCGGACCGCTTATGCACGTTATCGCAGGTAAGGCTGTATGCTTCGGTGAGGCTCTCAAGCCTGAATTCAAGGCTTACGGTGAGCAGATCGTAAAGAACGCTCAGACACTTGCTAAGGGTCTTCTTGACAGAGGTTTTGACCTTGTATCGGGCGGTACAGACAATCATCTTATGCTTGCTGATCTCAGACCTTTCAAGATCACAGGAAAGAAGCTCCAGAATGACCTTGACGAGGTTTACATCACAGTAAACAAGAATGCTATTCCGAATGACCCTGAGAAGCCTTTCGTTACAAGTGGTGTTCGTATTGGTACTCCTGCTGTAACAACAAGAGGTCTTGTTGAAGAGGACATGGAAGTAATTGCCGAGTGCATATACCTGACCGCTGCTGACTTTGAGGCTAACGCAGACAAGGTTAGAGAGATGGTAACAGGCATCTGTAAGAAGTATCCTCTCTACGAATAATTGAACAAAATAGCTGAAGGCTCTCGTAATGAGAGCCTTTTTTGTTGACTTGAAGGCATATTTGTGGTATAATTAGAATATAAATCAAAAAATCTGCTTGATTTTTTGTAAAGCGAATTTACTTGTCAGATATAGCGCATCACAAAGGAGGTCTTATTTATGTCGGATGCTGTTGAAGAAAGAAATAATGCAGGTAAAAAATCTCATAAAAAGCTGATAATTATACTTGTGATACTTACTATTATCGTTGTTTTGTTCCTGCTATTCGGAGTTTCATATATTAAAAGACATTTCATAGAGAAGGAAGTTGATGCTTCGGCAGCACTGGATATTAAAGCAGTTGACCTTGACAGCATTAAAGATAAGAACCGTGTTCTTGTAGTTAATTTTTCTTATGCTGAAAATGCTTCTTTACTCGAAAATGTTGATGCTGTTTCGGGAGCATCGCTGATGGTCGATCATCATGATGAGCTTCAAGGTGACAGAATTATCGGCAACTGTGAGCTTCTGGCAAGTATGGTAGGTCGTTCGGTCGGCGATTGTGATTATTGCGCTATCATTACAGATAAGACCTATCCCGACAGCTATTCGGGAACTGTTTCCGAAGCAAAGAAAGAGTTGGATAATGACGAAGCTGTTAAGCTAAAGTCTGAGATACCCGACCTGTCACAGTATGATACTATCTTCATTATATACCCTGTCTGGTGGGGAACTATACCTAAGGCTGTTGAGAGCTTTGTAAAGCAGGTCGAGTTCCGCCAAGATAAAAATGACCCTCAATATGTGTTTGCTGTAGTTTCTCATGGCGGCAGCGGAAAGGCTGACAGCGTATCCGACCTTGAAAAGGCTGCGGGAATTAAGCTTTCTGCACCTGTCCTCGAGGTTTTCGATGATGATACCACTGAGGCTAAAGACATTGTTTATGAGTGGCTAAAAAAGATTAGCGAGACAGAGCCGTCTCCTATCTGAATATTTTTAAAGGAGTAAGCATATGGGCACCCCTCTTGCAGAAAAGATTAGACCAAAAACTCTTGATGATATTGTTGGTCAGAAGGCCTTGCTTGGTGATGGTAAACCTCTGCGACGTATTATTGACAGCGGCAAAATACCTAATATGATCTTTTACGGCCCTTCGGGAGTTGGTAAGACTACAGTAGCAAGGCTTATTGCTGAAAATGCAAATATGACAATGCACAAGCTGAACGGTACTTCTGCATCAGTTAATGATATAAAGCAGATAATTGCTGAAACGCAGACATTCAGCGGTATAAACGGTATTCTTCTGTATCTTGATGAGATACAATACCTTAACAAAAAGCAGCAGCAGTCTCTTCTTGAGTACATTGAAGACGGCAGCATAACGCTTATTTCTTCAACTACGGAGAACCCGTATTTCTATGTTTATAATGCTATTATCAGCCGTTCTACCGTGTTTGAGTTTAAGCCTGTATCAGCTGAGGATATAAAGCCGGCTATAAACAGAGCTTTTCAGCTTATGGCAAATGAGCTTGGTCTTAAACTCAGACTTGAAAGCGGTGTAGTTGATCATATTGCTTACGGCTGCGGCGGAGATGTCAGAAAGTCTATCAATACGGTTGAGCTGTGTATTTTGTCTGCTGATAATGACGGCGAGAGACTAAGTGTTTCGCTTGACAGTGTTAAACTGCTTACTCAGCGCAGTAATATGCGTTATGACCGTGACGGTGATTCTCATTATGATATTTTGTCTGCACTGCAGAAATCTATCAGAGGTTCAGATGAAAATGCCGCTGTACATTATGCAGCAAGGCTTATTGAAGCAGGGGATATCATATCTCTGAGCAGACGTCTGCTTGTAATTGCCAGTGAGGATATTGGACTTGCGTATCCGCTTGCTGTACCGATTGTTAAAGCTTGTGTTGACAGTGCAATGCAGCTTGGACTTCCCGAGGCAAGAATTCCGCTTGGAGAGGCAGTTGTATTTCTTGCTACAGCTCCGAAATCCAACAGTGCATATATGGCGATCGATGCAGCTATTGCCGATGTGAAAAACGGTGAGATCGGTGATTTTCCGAGAAATCTTCAGAATAAGCATTTTGACGGCGAGGAATCCTCTCAAAAAGGTCAGAATTATATTTATCCTCATGACTATCCTAACCATTGGGTCGAGCAGCAGTATCTTCCCGACACCTTACTTGGAAGAAAATATTATGAATTCGGAGAAAACAAAAACGAGCAGGCAGCGAAGCTGTATTGGGATAAAATAAAAAATCGAAAATAAAAGCAGGGAAGCACCCTGCTTTTTTCATCTGAAAACAGATTCTATATGTTTATCACTGCATTCTGTAGAATAAACCCAGTGCTCCAGCTTTCCGCTGTTAATAAAGTAATTTATTTTACCGGGAAAACCTGTACTGTTGAATACATCAACTATAATCAGCTTCACTTTCATTTTCTCTGGTATTATAGCTTTGATGTAGACGCTTGCTGCCTGACCCGGATATACTCCTTCTCTTGGCTCAGCAAGACCTGCAAGATTAGGTGCAAGTTCTATAAATATGCCGTATGGTTCAACAGATCTGACTGCACCGCTTACTGTTTCTCCGGGCGAGAACTGGTCAGCATTTTGCTGCCACGTTCCAAGTAATTCCTTATGTGTAAGTGAAATCCTGTCTCCATCTGTTGCTTTAACAACAGTAAACAGATCCTGTCCGTTAAAGAATCGGTCAGACGGGTGAGATATCCGTGAAACCGAAATTGCATCAATTGGAATGAAAGATACTACACCGCAGCCAATATCAACAAATGCCCCGAAAGGCTCAAGATGAGTAACCTTGGCAGGAATTATATCGCCGATTGTCAATGATGATATGTAATTTTCAACACACTCTTCCTGAGCTTGTTTTCTTGAAAGAACGAAAACAGGCTCTTTGTCATTAAAGCTTATGTCAGTGACCTTAAAGCATACAGTCTTATTAACACGGGAGAGCAGTGCAATATCTTTAGTTGTCCCTTCTTTTATTCCGATTGCACCCTCTTCTCTTGGTATAATACCTTTTCCGCATGGAAGCTCAACGTAAAGGTCATGAGCATTATCACACATTGAGGCTCTGGCTTCAAGTATCAGCCCTTTCTCCATTGCCTCACATAATGATTTTTCATTTTTGATGTAACTCTGATTCTCTGCTGTATTGAACAGCTTGCCCTCCGGAAGATATGATCTCATGTTTTACTGCGTATCTTTTGATACGCCCTCCTTTCATATTTTGTTAACATTTGATGCGATTTCACTGCAAAATATTATTTTGAAATTTGTGTATCTGCTTAATTATATGCTAAGCTTTACAAGAAAATGCTTGATGTTATACATGAGATTTTTTAATATTAAGTTCGTGATTTAATATATAATATTAAAATTTTATTGTAACAATGCCACAAAAATGAATTTTTTAATCTGTTTATTTGTTGCAAATGATAGTAAATTTAGTGAAATGACTTGACAAAATGTCCTAAATATGGTATTCTAATTAAAGTTTGTAATCGTTTTGTAATTTTCAAACGTTATTGGTTACAAAATGGTTATGAATAAACTGTTAAATTATGAAAGATGCTCACGGTAGTATCAAAGAGAAGAAAGGGTGTGAATGACTTCCGAAAGCACAAGTCGGGAAAGTCAGTTTTAACATGAATTATTCAGCTCATAACAGAACTATCAGCACAAGCCTACCTGTAAGGATAGCAGCTATTTTTATGGCAATGCTCCTCACTGTGATATGTTTCTCTGACGGTATCACTGCAGATGCGGCTTCCGTACCTGCGGCACCTGTTTTGATTGGGGAATATAAGTATGATACAGGATATACTCATCCGTACAATGCTCAGACAAATCAGCTTATCCTTCACTGGAAGCCTGTAAAGGGAGCTACCGCTTATCATGTTTATATAAGAGGCGGAAACGGTAAGTATCCAAAATATAAGAGAATTGGTGCAACAACCAAGACTGATTACAGAGTAAAGGGTCTTGACAGAGCAACAAGCTACAGATTCGTTGTAAGAGCTCAGAACAGCGCAGGTCTTTCGGGTCTTTCAAATTCACAGCTTCTCAAGACAGCAAGATTCAATTTTGATCAGGAGGACTGGGAGGCTCTCTGCAGGATCACTTATCATGAGGTAGGCGGCATAGAGGGTTCCTTCTGGGACAGACCTATCGTATATGTTGCTGACTGCTGTGTAAATCAGATTACAGTTGCCAAGTTCACTTACAATCCTATCTGGACGCCTTATTATGCAAGATACAGCAAGCTTTCACAGATTATCTATAACAGCGGCGGATTTATGTCATCTGCAGGTCTTGCAAGAGACGGAGCAACTTATGCAAGAGTACCGCAGAGAGTCAAGACCGCTTGTTACGGCGCTTGCTATGCAAAAACCGAGCTTAACGGTATAGCAAATGATTTCCATGTTTTCTTCTGGTGCAACAGAGGATATCTTACCAGAAGCAGTAAGATCGGTTATACCTTTAAAATTCCTTGGGGCTACTTCTATATCTGGAGAGAGTACTGGGGTTAATAAGTATTTAAGCTGTCAGCTTGTCTGGCAGCTTTTTTATGTAATAAAATGTTCATATCCGACTCTTGCAATTTTTATTAAATAGTGTTATAATAATATTTTAGAGTGAAATAGTCTATTTTCGACTGTTTACAAATATTAGAAAGAAGTGTTAGTATGACAAAAATAACGATTTTTTCGGGTTTTCTCGGAGCAGGTAAAACTACTCTTATCAGAAAGCTTATTGAAGAAGGCTATGTCGGTGAAAAGCTTGTTCTTATCGAAAATGAGTTTGGTCAGATAGGTATTGACAGCGGCTTTTTACAGGACGCAGGAGTTGAAATAACTGAAATGAATCAGGGCTGTATCTGCTGCAGCCTTGTAGGTGATTTTGGAAAGGCTCTCGTTCAGGTGCTTGAGCAGTATAAACCTGACAGAATTCTTATTGAGCCTTCGGGAGTAGGTAAGCTCAGCGATGTTATCAGGGCGGTTGAGAATATTGATGCTCACGATGTTGAGCTTGACGGATTTACAACTGTTGTAGATGCGAAGAAGTGTAAAATGTATCAGAAGAACTTCGGTGAGTTCTTTGACAATCAGATCACTTATGCAAGCTGTCTTATACTCAGCCATACACAGGGGCTTTCCCAGGAGAAGCTTGATGAGTGTGTAGCTCTTCTCAGAGAGCACAATAACAAGGCTCCTATTGTTACAACTGAGTGGGAGCAGCTTACAGGAGCACAGCTTATTGAGGCTATGACTCAGAAGAATACTCTTGATGATGAGTTGAAGGCACTTCTTGAAGAGGCAAAGAAGCGGGATCTTCACCACCATCATCATGATGACGACGATGAGGAGCACGAGCATCATCACCACCACGATCATGACCACGATGAGGAGCACGAGCATCATCATCACCACGATCATGAACACGATGAAGATCACGAGCATCATCACCACGAAGAGGAGCATGAACACCACCACCATCACCATGACCACGAAGAGCATGATGAAAACTGTACCTGTGGCTGTCACGATCACGACCACGAGCATCATCATCACCACCATGCTGACGAAGTATTCACCAGCTGGGGCAAAGAGACTGCTGATCCGTACTCTGAGGATGAGATCAGAGCTGCTCTTGAAGCACTTCAGGATGAAGAGAAGTATGGTCTGATTCTCAGAGCTAAGGGAATTGTTGCAGGTAAGAACGGCGAGTGGATTCATTTTGACTATGTTCCCGGTGATCCAGATATCCGCCACGGAAGTGCAGGTACTACCGGAAGGCTCTGTGTTATAGGCTCTGAGATAAAAGAAAATGCAATTGAAGAGCTTTTCAAAGCAAAATAATGAAAGGGGCTGTCAGTAATGCCTGAACAGCAGGAAAATATACCTATTTATCTCTTCGTGGGTTTCTTAGAGGGCGGAAAGACAAAGTTCATAAAAGAAACTCTTGAGGACGGAAGATTTATTAACGGCGACAGAACGCTTCTTCTTGTCTGCGAGGAAGGCTTGGAAGAGTACGATACTACTAATTTTGAGGATCATAATGTGTTCATGCACGTTATAGAGGATAAGTCTGAGCTTAATGAGGAAAACCTCGCAGCCGTTATGAAAAAGTATAACTGTGTTCGTGCGGTTGTTGAATATAACGGAATGTGGAATATTCAGGACTTTTTTGAGGCAATGCCTGAGGGCTGGGCTGTTTATCAGATAATGTTCTTTGCTGATGCAGGCACATTTTTGCAGTATAATCAGAATATGAGAAGTCTTGTTGTAGATAAGCTCAATGTCTGTGAGCTTGTTGTATTCAACCGTTTTGATGAATCTTATGATAAAATGCAGTTTCATCAGATTGTCAGGGGCGTAAGCAGAAGAACTGATATAGCTTATGAATTCACTGACGGAAGTGTTGCCTATGACGATATTGAAGATCCTCTTCCGTTTGATGTTGAGGCAGACCATATCGTTATTGAAGACAGAGACTTTGCTCTATGGTACAGAGATGCAATGGAAGAGCCAAAGAAATATGACGGTAAAACTATGACCTTCCGAGTAATGGCTGCCTGCGGTCCAAATTTCCCGAAGAACACCTTTGCTGTCGGCAGAAAGATCATGACCTGCTGTGTTGAAGATATTCAGTACTGCTGGCTGGTTGCTGAGAATCCAAAAGGAAGACCCGAACTGCCGTCGCCAAAGTGGTTCAATGTGACAGGAAAAATAAAGGTGCAGAAGAACAAAATGTATAGAGGTGCTGGCCCTGTACTAAATGTTACAGCGATCGCTCCAGCCGATCCGCCTGAGCAGGAAGTTGCTACTTTCTACTAATTTGTCCGAATAATGCTGAAAGCTGTCCGAAACGGGCAGCTTTTTTGTTTCATATAATTATATTGAGTAATATAGTTTATTGACAAAAATAACAAAATGAATTAAAATATAATCAGATTTTAGTTAAAATCCAAGGAGGTCATATAATGAAAAAAAGAATTATCTCGGCATTGATTTGCGGACTTATGGTTTTGGGTACTGCCTGCGGAAACTCTGATTCATCCTCAGAATCATCGGGTAAGAGCTCTGCTAAGAACACCAAACCAATGTCAGCGGCAGAGGTGGCAGATAATATGAATCTGGGTCTGAATCTCGGCAACACTATGGAAGCATATGATGCTACCGACTGTGCCACTATTGAGTATGAGTGGATACCTAAAAAGGGAAGCAACACTCCGACTGATTATGAGACCTGCTGGGGTGCTGTTGAGACTACTCAGGAGGTTATCGACGGGATTAAGGCTTCGGGCTTTGATACAGTCAGAATACCTGTTTTCTGGGGAAATATGATGGAAAATGACGGTTCATGGACGATAAATAAGGACTACATTGCCAGAGTTAAAGAGATTGTAGATTACGCTCAGAATGCAGGTCTTTATACCGTTATCAACTGTCATCACTTTGATGAGTTCATTATCAGAAGAAATGACCTTGAAAGCTGCAAGAAAATATTCAATAATCTCTGGACACAGATAGCAGATTACTTTAAGGATTACCCTTACACACTTGTTTTTGAGGGCTTCAACGAGTATCTCGGCGGAGATCAGTTCAATGAAAACGGTGAATTAAAGCCGCTTAATTCTAAAGCTGCTTATGAGCTTGTAAATTCTCTCAATCAGACCTTTGTAGATGCAGTCAGGGCAACAGGCGGAAACAATGCAGAGCGAGTGCTTATTGTATCGGGCTACTGGACAAATATAGACAAGACAACATCAGATAAGTTTGTAATGCCAACAGACAGTGCAGCAGACAAACTTATGGTATCTGTTCACTATGTTGATAATGAAAAGTATTGGACAAACCAGATAGGCTCACAGGAATGGCTCGACTACATTGATACGCAATGTGATGAGCTTGTCTCTGCATTCAAGGATAAGAACATACCTGTTTTCCTCGGTGAAACGACAGCCAGATATCCTGATTCAAATTTTGCGTCAGATGCTGTCCATACCGATTCCTCAGAGTGTCTTGAAATTGTTCTCGATAAACTGACAGGTCTGGGATTTGTGCCTGTAATCTGGGATACAAATGATAATTTCTATTCCAGAACAGAGTATAAGGTAAAAAACGACAGTGATGCAAAGGTTATCAAGAAAATCTCAGATAAGATCAAGTAAAACCAAGACCTGAGAGCATAAACTCTCAGGTCTTTTTCCTATCTTGCTTTAATTCTTTTTGCAGCCCCTGTCCTGTCAAGCGAAAGGCCGACCAGCACATAAACAATAGCACTTGTAAGCGTCTGAACTGCATTTGCAGCAGCGTCTGCGAAACCCGCTGCAAGTGAATGATAAATCACCAGGCCACTGTAAAATCCATATCCGCCTACACATATCGCAAGTGATGGAAGTATACTTATAAGATTTCTCTGGCAGATTATTTTTTTATGTTTTGATGTAAAGAGCAGGGCAGTTGCAGCCTTTATTATAATAGTTGCAGGCACCCATATCATATATCCCGATAAACCGTCTGAAAGTGCAGCACCAACAGCACCAGCAAATACAGCATATTGTGTCGGCAGTACAGATGCAGCCAGAAAAATCGCCCCATCACCGATATGTACATAACCCTTTATCGTCGGAACGTGCAGAAAAGCAGTAAGTACATAAACCAGTGCGGTGAATAGACCTGTCATAGCAATCAGTCTTATTTTTTCATTGTTTTTTACCATAAAACCAGCTCCTTTGAATTTGCTGTATTTATTATACTATATTAGTAGGAATATTTCAAATCGGAAAAATAACGCTTTAATATATGAAAGCTATGTACAATATGCTCAGATCTTTATTTAAGAAATAAACGGTCGATTGTGCATGATTACATGAAAAACATTCGGAATATGAGAACGTTTAAAACAAAAAAAGCACATTTCACAAACCGAAGAAGGAAAGTGAAATGTGCTTTGTGCAATGTGTAGAATTATCTCTTTACAAAGTACTCATCATACCAGACTAGGAAGGTGTATATGGTCCATATCTTTCTCCAGAGGTCAGAGTTGCCGCCTACATACTCATTCCAGATAGCATCAACTTCTGCTTTATTGAAGAACTTTTCACAGATGTCTGAGCCGAGCATAGTTTTTACCGGAGCATTGTAGTTATCATCAGCCATCCAGTACCTTATAGGAACAACAAATCCCAGTTTCTTTCTGAATGCAATCTCATCAGGGAGAACTTTAGAAGCCGCAGTTCTGAAAGCAACCTTGTTCTGCTCTTCGTTTACCTTGAACTTTGAGGGCAGACGTGAAGCGATATCGAAAATTCTTCTGTCTGTGAGAGGCATTCTGATCTCAAGTCCTGCCGCCTCGCTCATCTTGTCAACATTAAGATAAATATCGCCCTCGAGCCATATCTGTATATCAACATCAGACATTTTAGTAAGAGGATCAAGCCCTTCTGTTTCATCATAGATGTACTTAACCAGATCTATCGGCTCATAGTTATCATAATACTTTTTCAGAAGCCTTCTTTTGTCATCCACCTTCATTATATTTGTATTTCCGACATAGAAGGTTTTAAGATTATCTCCGTATCTTTCAGCATTTCTGTACATATTGTAACCGCCGAAAAATTCATCAGCACCCTCGCCCGAATAGCAGAGCTTTGTGTGCTTTGCAGTTTCAATACAGCCGATAGCAAATACAATTGCAGAAGCATCACCAAGCGGCTGTTCCATATTGTACATTACATAAGGTACTGTCTCAAAGTACCTGTCGGGAGTAATCTTCGCTCTTGAAAAATCACGTCCGAGAAGCTCTGCGGTTTTTTGTGCAAGCGGAGACTCATCAAATCTCTCATCGTCATATCCGCATGAGTCACATCTCTTTGCATCTGACATTGCCAGTACATAAGAGGAGTCAACACCGCCTGAGAGGAAAGATTCAGCAGTTTCTTCATCGGTCTTTACCTGCGGCATAACTGCTTTAATTGTTTCATGAATCTCGTCTGCCCAGTCTTCGAGAGACTTACTGTTATCAGGCTTGAATGTTGGAGTCCAGTAACGTGTAATGCTGACCTTTCCGTTTTCAAAAACAAGATAATGCCCCGGCATAAGCTTTTTAATTCCCTTAAAGAATGTTTCTTCACCTGCAACATAAGTAAGTGTCAGATATATCTGGAGCATTTTGTCATTAAGCTCCTTTTTGAAGCCTTTGCCCTCAAGTATACTGCTGATGTTAGTTCCGTAAAGAAGCTTTTTTTCATCGGTAACATAATAATAGAAAGGCTTTGTTCCGAAATGGTCTCTCAGACAGAAGATCTTATCTCCGTCTTCTATAGCAAAAGCGAACATTCCGTAAAGATGTTCTGCAAGCTCGCAGCCCCATTTCTCATAAGCCTTGACTATTATCTGCTTTTCACGCTCTTTAGCCTCGACAGCAGTGTCAATGCCGAGTTCAGAGCATAGCTCTTTCCAGTTTCTTATATGTCCTCTGTATTCTGTTAGTGATACCATAAAAACACCTCTGTGAATTGAAATTGCATTTATATTATAGCAAATTCTTATAGTTATGTCAATCAGAATTTGTCAAAGATAAAGCAGAATACTTTGTTCATAATTTGTTCATTGAAATCGACTCAATAGTGTGCTATAATTCAATTATTGATTGGCGGTGATTGTATGAGTGTTGAAAGAAATATAAAACGAAATATTCCTGAAAAAGAAGAAACTGCTTCTGAAGGTGTTACAAATCAAAAGAAGCAAATTATTATCTGGTCCGTTATTATTGGCTTTTCACTTATTGTGCTTCTGATTGTTGTTGTATACAGCAGACCCGTAAAGCTTCTAGAGGATATAGACGCAAAAGAAATCTCAGTGATCGAAGTAACTGATGTTCAGAATAAGAATGATTTCAAGATAGAAGACAGCGGTCATATAAAAAACATTATTAAAGATATATCATCATTTACATATAGAAGAGACGGCTTTTCAACCGATGATTCAAAAGCAGTATTTAAGCTTGTATTCAAGAATAAAAAAGGAACAGAGCTTGCGTCACTGAATCTGGTCACACCCGAGATTATCAGCAGCGGAATGTTTAATTATAAAACAGAAATTTCTGAAGAAGTTTTGCCTATAGCTTATATCTGGGGATTAAGTCTCAGAGGAACGGATATTATCTCATCTGATACAGAAACATAATAGTAAAGAACCGTACATAACGTGCGGTTCTTTTTTATGAAACACTATTTTTCTATTTTTTCTATTCCATGGTTATAAACCTTTACACTGATAAAACATGAGAGGATATACAACGGAACTGACATAAGCACAAGCCTTCCGCCCCATGTATTTATGAAGTCAGTAAAGCGTATTTTATTTATTATTTCAAATAACTTTTCTATCACCTGATCTGAGCTTCCCATCCAGCTGATATCTGCAAACATTAAATAGATCATAGCAAACAGGATAATGCCTATCATTATCATAGCCTTGACCTTTTCACCTGCTTTCTGCCCTAATCCGACTATGAAAGGCGTTTCAACTGCCCTCAGAAAGAGCATAATAAACAGGAAGATCAGTATAACACCCGAAACATTCGGTATATCATACTCAGGAAATGCTTTTCTAACAATTATATTCACTATAAGCGGGATAGCGTAGGTAAATCCTGCAACGATCAGTACGAGAGTGTACTTTGATACGATCTGTTTAACTGCTCCTCTTGGAGTTGACATAACGTAATATCCCCATTTTTTGCGTTCATCGGTTTTGAAATAGTTTGAAGACATAGCTCCGCTGATAAAAAATGAAAAAGCAGAAAATGAAAATATTATCAATTTGAATAGTATCCCCATTCCGGAGATAGTTGCATCCGGATTATCACCCACAAAGATCATAAATACCATGCCATTCATAAATATAAGCACCAAAAGCAGTATCAGGAGATTTTTCTTGTTTGTGATAATATCTTTATAAAGAAAACCAAGCATTAATTCTCCCTCCTTTTCAGAGCCTTTACACTCAGAAAGTATAATGATACTCCAAGTATAATAAGTATAAGCGGAACCGACCACCACAGATTATCCTTAACTGTATCTGCTATCTTTGATAAATGTAAGTTAAGCTCAGCAGTTGCCTCGTGAGGCCATTCACCGTTATCATCAAGCTTATAGCCTCTGCTTTCCAGAAAGTGATCGAGATACATAGAAAAACCAAAAGCTATCCCAAAATACAATCCCATATAGATACAGCATAGAATAGCAGTCGCTTTTTTAGTATTACCCTTTAATAAGATAGTAAAATACTTGTTCAAGCAGAGCATTATAAAAGATAACGCTCCTATTCCAAGAATGATAAACAGCATCCAGTAATCAAATTTTATGCCATATAACGCAAGAGCTATAAAATAAACAATAAAATTTATAACTGTAGCGCCTGCAAATCCAAAAGCATTGTAAATATATGACGAGCCAATGATTTGCTTCTCACTCAGAGGCAGAGTATATGCATACCGTCTCCATTTGCTGATCTCATCGCTTTTGGTGTTATTGGTCATAACAGTAACGTAAAGTATAAAAGCGAGAGCCAGCGGCATAATATAATACATATCCTTTTCAACAATCATTATTGTTTTATCGGAGAGTTTCCCGATATTTCCGTAAAGTATCGACAGCTTCACCAGAACAAACATTACAAAAGTGATAAAATAAGTAACAAGTCCGATGACAGCAGTCTTCTTAGAAAGATACAGCTCTTTAAGCATTAAGCCTTTCATCAGCCCCACTCCTTTTTCTCTCTGTTTACATAATAAAGCATTATCTCTTCAAGAGTTGTCTGGTCAATAACTGCACCCGAATACTTTTTCAGACATTTATCTTTATCGTTTACAAGAGCTTCAACACTGTAATCGTTTATTCTTGCACTTATGATGTCATTCTTGTCAAGCTCTGCATAATCGCTTTTAGAGCACTTGATAAGTCCATGAGAAGAAAGTATATCATCTTTATAGCCTGTCAGAAGAAGCTTACCCTTATCAATGAAGGTAACGCTGTCGGCTATTTTTTCAAGATCCGACGTGATATGCGATGACATAAGAATAGAATGGTCTTCATCCTGTAAAAACTCAAGGAAGATATCCAGTATCTCATTTCTGACCACCGGGTCAAGCCCTGTTGTTGCTTCGTCCATAATAAGCAGCTTTGCATTGTGCGAGAGTGCCGCAGCTATCTGCACCTTCATTTTCATTCCCTTTGAGAATTTGGCAAACTTCTTTTTAGATGGAAGTGCAAACTTATCAAGATAGCTTTGAAAGGTCTCCTTACTCCACTGCGGAAAAATGTTCCCGAGAACAGTGTTCAGCTGTTTTGCATTAAGCTCCTCATGGAAGGGAAGTTCATCAAAAACCGCAGAAATACTCTTTTTAATTTCGATTTCGTCTTTAATATGGTCAAGTCCGAATATTTTTATCTCACCCTCATCGGGCTTGATAATATTAAGTATAGTGTTTATTGTAGTCGATTTACCTGCACCGTTTTGTCCGACAAAGCCCATAATACTGCCCTTAGGTACATTAAAAGACAAATTATCAAGTGTAAAGCCGTCATATCTTTTGGTTATTCCTTTAATTTCGATTGCATTCTCATATTCAGCCATTGCTATCGCCTCCATAGATCATGTCTATCATTTCGTGCAGTTCTTCAGCACTTATACCGCCTGTTATTGCTTTTTCGCAAGCAATAACAATATGCTCTTCTGCTTGTTTCAGAAACTCCTCCCGCACGAAATCTTTATTCTGTTTTTTCACAAAGCTTCCTTTTCCGGTAAATGACTCAATAAACCCGCTTCGTTCAAGCTCCTCATAAGCGCGCTTAGTTGTAATAACACTTATCCTGAGTGCCTGAGCCAGACCTCTCATTGAAGGAAGGGCGTCCCCCTCCTTGAGCTGTCCGTTCAGTATCTGTGCCTTTACCTGCGAGACTATCTGTTCATAGATAGGCTCATTCGACTGATTTGAAATAATAATATCCATGTGATCACCTTGAATGTATATATTCGATATACACATTATACACTATATACACACGTTTGTCAATACC
Organism: uncultured Ruminococcus sp.; assembly: GCA_946528545.1. Lineage (GTDB taxonomy): Bacteria > Bacillota > Clostridia > Oscillospirales > Ruminococcaceae > Hominimerdicola. The sequence goes on along the minus strand of CAMMYU010000092.1, from coordinate 15,848 downwards.
TTTTTTCAAAAAAAGACCGACAGTTGATTCCTGTCGGTCAAATCATTATATAACTTCAATCTTTATCTCTCCGTGATAATTCGGAAGAGGTATCCTGTACTTTTCATCAAGCTCGGGTCCGCATGAATGAGAGCCGACACCAGCCATCATAAAGTCAGCACAGATAATATTTTTATCATGTTTTACAAGTTCATAATTATGTGCTTTATTTGCCAGCTCTTCCTGTGTGTATTCAGATGCATTGAACGAAAAAGTGTTATCTGAACTGAACCGAACACTTGCTTTATCCGAGCAAACTGTCATATTAGTACAGCCATAATGAGAAGAATTCTCCTGAGGTCTTATATAATCCTCATGCATTTGTGAGATTTTCGCAGTAAAGTTTCCGATATATGATGAATGGTGCTTATCAATATAGCTTTCATAGGGACCATAGCCATAGTAATCTACACTGTCAAAGCTTTTGTCAACAAACATTCTCAGTCCGAATCTTGGCAGGAAAGTCAGCTTTTCTCCTGCTTCGAGATCAGAGCAAACTGTCAGAACACCATTGCTGTCAAAGCGATACTCTGTTTTTACTCTTGCAAAAGGTTCAAAAATGCTCTTTCCAAAAGCCTGCTTTACAATAATTATAACTTGATTATCGCTTTCTATTAACTCAGATGAGTATACTTTAACATTATAATCATTCATGTAAAGCCTGTACCAGTCGCCTTTCATTGTGTCATTATCGGTTGGCGCTCTGAAAAAATTATATTTTACAGGCTCATCGGTAATAACAGTACCCGATTTTTCAATTTTGTCAATAAAGCCAATCCGCTTATTGAATCTGTAGCTTGTATCACCTGTATTTACTGTAATAAAAAGTTTTTCTTCACTATAATTAAGCTTTTGATCCTTTACATTTATGCTCTTTTCCGAGCCTTTTCTGATAACCTGCTGATCGAAACATATTTCAAAACCTTTATCATAAGATGCCGTTGTCTGCTTTGCTGTAAAGATAAATCTTACATAAACAGTTTTGTCTGTTTTCGGTATATCAGCATTCACAGTAATATCCATAAAGCTGTCAGGCTGAATATCAAGATCAAAATCTACAGCTTCTGTTTTACCGCCATCAAAGGTAAGCTCATATCTGCCGTTAAATATATCTCCTGCATTTGTGAATTTAAGCAGATTATATAACCTGAATTTATTATTACTGATCTTTTCACACCTGACAGGTCTGTACACCTGCTTAACTTCAAGAAGTCCCGTATGCGGAGTTCTGTCAGGATAAATAAGACCGTCCATGCAGAAGTTACCGTCATTATGAAGCTCTCCGAAATCTCCGCCATAGCCATATTTCGGCTTTCCATCATCTGTTTTTCCGATAATGACACTGTGGTCACACCATTCCCAGACCAGTCCGCCGCAAAGCCTTTCCTCACTGAGAAACAACCTCATATAATCTTCTAAATCACCGGGGCCGTTTCCCATTGCATGACAGTACTCACAAAGTATATATGGGCGCTTGTTTCCGGGGTCAGACAGATATTCTTTGATAGCATTGATTGGCGGATACATTTCAGAGACAAAATCAAGCACATCATCTGATGTATCATCAAGCTTATGTGTACTTTCATAATGAACAGGTCTTGTGCTGTCAAGGCTTTTTACAAGCTTTGCTGCGTTTCTGAGATTCTCTCCATATCCGCTTTCGTTTCCAAGCGACCATATAATAACACTTGCTCTGTTAATATCACGTCTGACAAGGAGCTCTTCACGGTCAAGAATAGCATTCTTAAATCTTTCGTCTTTAGCTATCAGAGCAATTCCGTTATAGTTTTCGGGCTTCGACCATTCAAGATTCTGGAAAACATTTACACAGCCATGAGTTTCAAGATCGCACTCATCTATAACATAGAAACCAAACTCATCACAAAGCTTGTAAAACATAGGAGCGTTAGGGTAATGCGATGTTCTGATAGAATTGATATTATGACGCTTCATCATGATGAGGTCATTCTTCATCTGTTCAACTGTACAGCAGTAGCCTGTTTCGGCATAGCTGTCATGTCTGTTCACACCAAAGAGCTTTATTGCCTTGGCATTCACCATGAGCTTACCATTTTCAACAGCAACGCTTCTGAAGCCTATACGTTCACCGATCTTCTCTCCGTTAAAAGATATTTCAAGATCGTAAAGCTCAGGCATTTCCGCATTCCAGAGTCTGACATTTGTAATCTCAGCTTGGTAAAATCCGTTCTGAGTTTTTCCCTCAGCTATAAAATCACCGTTATAAGATAGCTTTAACTCAACATTATCAAAAGCACAGTCAAATCTGAAATATCCATTCATATCAGCCGTAATTGTATAGCTTTCTATGTGATTGTATGGTCTGCTGAGTACATAAACATCTCTGAATATCCCCGAAAGCCTTATCTTATCCTGATCTTCCAGATAAGTTCCTGTACACCATTTAAGTACAGCAGCACAGATTTCATTTTCACCTTCGTGAAGATAATCTGTTATATCAAACTCTGAAAGTGCATGAGAAACACAGGTGAAGCCTGCAAATTTTCCGTTTATATACAGATAAATACAGCTGTCAGCACCTTCAAAACAGAGTATACGCTTCATTCCGTTCGGCTTAAAGCTATATGATTTCTTATACACACCTACCGGTATTTCATCAGGTACATAAGGCGGGTCAAAAGGAATAGGATAGTTTACATTCGTATACTGTGCCTTATCAAATCCGTAAAGCTGCCAGTTTGATGGTACAGGAATAGTCCTGTCTGAGTCAACAGAAGGGAATTCGTCTTCAAGATCAATAATACTGTCATAATACCTGAAAGACCATTCACCGTTTAAAAGTTCAAACCTTGATGATCTTTCACGCTCATCAAAACAGTTTTCATCAGCCGAAAACGGAATATAATAGTTTCTTTTTGGCAGTGTATTAACATGAAAAACATCGAAGCTTTCATGACAGTTCATCTGACCTTTTGCTGAGTTTTTATCTGAAATCAATCTAATATCCATAATAATCCTCCTTTGATTTTTTATATTATAACACAGATATTCGGAAAGTCAATAAGATAAATTTAAAATAGAACGAAAAAATCAATATCTGACCTTGTCTTTTTAAGTATTCCACCAAATTAATTATAAAATATAGCGGTGATACTTGAATTTTATCGCAATATGTGGTATAATAATCTGGAATTTATCCTAAGGTAATACTATATTTCTTTGATGAAAGGTGATCTTATGGGAGATAAAAATAAAGATAAACGCAATTTTGAAATTCCAAGACCTGTTTTTCCTGAAAGGGCAGTTATTACCGCAGGTATGCCCTATGGAAATAAGGAGCTTCACTTTGGCCATGTAGGCGGTATGATGGTTTTTGCTGACGCCTATGCAAGGTTTCTCCGTGACAGGATAGGCAAGGAAAATGTTATATTTGTAACAGGAACAGACTGCTATGGCTCTCCTATTGCTGAGGGCTGGAGGAAAAAGGTCGAAGCAGGAGAGTTTGAAGGCTCTCTTGAGGATTTTGTTCAGTCAAATCATGACAAGCAGGCAAAAACTCTTGATGACTACAGCATTGCTCCTGATCTGTTTGCCGCATCAGGCCTTGGCAGATCAAAGGAGATACACGCTGATGTTACAGATTGGTTTTTAAATTCACTTTATAAAAAAGGTCAGCTTGAAAAGATCACTACAATGCAGTTCTTTGACGAAAAGGCAGGAGTGTTCCTTAACGGCAGACAGGTAATAGGCAAGTGTCCTGTTGAGGGCTGTACTTCAGAAAAGGGATATGCAGACGAGTGCGATCTTGGTCATCAGTATATGCCTGAAAACCTTATTGACCCTGTCAGCACACTTACAGGCGAAAAGCCTACTATGAAACCCGTTAATAACTGGTATTTTAAGCTCTGTGATTATGAAGAGATACTTAAAGACTGGGTAGCTGAGCTTCAGAAGAGAAAGGATATCAGACCTGTTGTCTGGAAAACAATATCTGAGTTTCTAAAGCCTCCTGTTATATATGTAAAGCGTGAGTTTGAGCAAAAATATCTTGAAATAAAGGATAAGCTTCCTGAACACGAGTTTCTTGAAGAGCCTAAAAAGCCTTCATTTACGATTGCTTTTACAAAGCTTTCTGACTGTGAGGAGTCCTGCAGAGTTCTCACCGATAACGGCATAAGATACAGAACCGGAAAGAAGCTTGTTCCGTTCCGCCTGACAGGTAATATCGAATGGGGCGTACCTGCACCCGACTTTGAAAATGACGGAGATGCTCTGACAGTCTGGGTATGGCCTGAATCACTCTGGGCACCTATTTCATTTACTCAGACCTATCTTGAAGAGCAGGGTAGAGACCGTACCGAATGGAAGGATTACTGGTGCAGCAAGAAGTCACAGGTGTACCAATTTATAGGTCAGGATAATATTTATTTCTATGGTATTGCAGAGCCTGCTATGTGGATAGCCCAGCAGGAAAGTGAAAACAAATCTGCCAGTCCCGCTGAGGGAGAACTGCAGCTTCCTTTGATAGTTGCAAACCATCATATTCTGTTTCTCGATAAGAAAGCATCAAGCTCAGGTTCAGTAAAACCGCCTATGGCTGATGATCTTCTTAATCACTATACAGCAGAACAGCTTAGAATGCATTGGCTTGGTCTTGGTCTTGGACAGCGCTCTGTAAGCTTTATGCCAAAACCATATAATCCTGATGCAAAGCCCGAGGATTCAGATCCTGTGGTTAAAGACGGTCTGCTTCTTTCAAATGTGTATAACAGGATTATCAGAACTGCTTTCTATACACTTCAGAATAAGCTGGACGGTATTTTACCCGATAATGAGCCTTCGGAGCAGATTAAAGCAGATGCTAAAAAGGCTGTGCTAGATTATGAGCGTCATATGTCGAAGTTTGCTTTCCATCAGTGTACCTATGTGCTCGACAGCTATATCAGAAACGCAAGCAAGTATATGTCAAAAACCTTAAAGCCCGATGAGCAGACCGAGGACGAGCTCAAGCAGGCGCTTGCTGATATATTCTATATAATAAGGATAGCTGCAGTTCTGCTTCACCCTATGGTTCCTGAGGGCACCGAGAAGATACGTGAGTATTTACAGACTGATGAAAAAATCTGGTCGTGGGATACTATCTTTGAGCCGCTTACCTATTTTGTCGGTACAGGACATAAGCTCAAATTCCTTCCTCCGAGAACAGATTTCTTTACAAGACATCCAAGCCAGTTTGAACAGTCAGCTGAATAGCTTAAAGATAAGAAGGGAAGTTATAAAATGAATTTCAGAAGATTAAAAGCAGGTATTCTTACTGCTGCTGTATGCCTTTCTTTTGCCTCCTGCGGACAGAATACCGAGGGAGATGTAGATGATGTTTACAAAGCACAGCACGAGGCATCTGCATCACAGGCTGATACCGAGTCAAAGACTGAGAGCAAAGCGGCAAATACTGATACTGATGTAAAACCTGTGGACAGCGCAGAAGAAAGCGAGCCTGCTAAAGATGATCGTACAGGTACTGCAACTGTTCACCTTGTATGCGCAGGTGATAATCTGATACATGATAATATATATGTTGACTGTCAGAAAGATGACGGAAGCTACGATTTTACCAAATGCTACGAGCCATGCAGAAGACTTATTGAGGGTGCTGATGTAGCTATACTCAATCAGGAGACCCTTGTAAACAACCTGTATGAACCGTCTACCTACCCGATTTTCTCTACCCCGACAGAGGACGGAGATGCAGTCGTTGACCTCGGCTTCAATGTTATATCAATGAGCAATAACCACGTTCTTGATAAAGGCGCTGACGGTCTTATAAACTCGCTTGATTACTGGGATTCAAAGCCTGTAGTTCATTACGGTGCATACCGTAACGAAGCTGATTCAGAGGATATCAAAACAATGGAAGTAAACGGTGTAAAGTTTGCGTTCCTTGGCTACATGGAACACACTAACGGCTTCTTCCTTGATGACGATGATGACGTTGGAAAGGTTGTATATCTCGAAGAAGAAGACGTAATTAAGCGTCAGGTAGAAAAAGCAAACGAAATGGCTGATGTAGTAGTTGTTTCCTGTCACTTTGGTACCGAGATCGAAAACGAAATCAACGATCAGCAGAGATATATGGCTCCGAAGCTTGTTGAATGGGGCGCTGACCTTATAATCGGAACTCAGGCTCATGCACTTTCGACCTGTGAGTACATTGATAAGCCTGAGGGCGGACAGGCATTCTGCTATTATGGTCTCGGAAACTTCTTCCATACTATGTATGATGCAAATTCTCTTGTTGGTATCTTAGGCGACCTTGATGTAGTAGTTGACTTCGATACCAAGGAAGTAAGCTTTGAGAACGTAAAGGCAATACCTGTTATTTCTCACTTTGAGGGCGTTGCCTATGATTCGATGTGGTATAACTGTGTTGTATATCCTATGAAGGATTACACTGACGAGCTTATGGCAAAGCACCTTATGTACGGTGACGGTTTCTCATGGGATTCGGTAAATCAGAGCATTTCTTATGTACCTGATGAATTCCTTTCAATCGAGTAAAAATAAGAGCACTCGCAAAACGAGTGCTCTTTTAATATATCTATTCGTTTGGATATTTCATACCCCATTCATTACGGCACTTATCCATAATTTTCATTACAGCTATCGTTGATTCATGCGGTATTATTCTGCTTTCGCTCAGCCCCATTGAAAGGCATCTGTGAACCTCATCTATTTCGTATTCGTAGCCGTTTACAATATTCGGAATATTGACTTTTTCAATCTCCTTGGCATTTCTGTCATATAGTGTCGCCTCACAGGAGCAGAAAAACCAGTTCCCGAGAACTATAAGTCCTTTATCTCCCGAAATAACTGCGTTATTTGTATTCGGTATCTCAAAGCCGGAATTGATCGATGCAAATGCTTTTCCGTATTTAAGAAGAATTGTATTGCTGAGGTCAACTCCGTCTTTTCCGATATGTGCAGAGCTTATAATTTCAGTTGGCTCATAACCCAGTGCATCAACAGCTAACGTCAGCGGATACACTGCAAGGTCAAGAAGCGCTCCTCCTCCGCAGGCAGGGTTAAAGAGCCTGTCATTTTCATCATATTCAACTATATTGCAAAAATCTGCCTTTACATATTCTACCTTGCCTATTCTGCCTTCGCTTATCCACTCAAGCGCTTTCAGATAAGAAGGTCTGCACTTCATCCACATTGCTTCCATAAAGAATACGCCTTTTTCTTTTGCAGCAGACAGCATTTTTTCAAGCTCAGTCATATTAAGTGAAACTGATTTTTCGCAAAGAACATTTTTCCCGTTTTCAATACATAGCATCACATCTTTATAATGACTGCTCATAGGTGTTGCAATGTAAACAACATCTATGTTACTGTCTTTTGCAAGTTCCTCATAGCTTCCATAAGCATTTTCAAAGCCAAACTCCTCCGCAAAGGCAGAGGCTTTTTCTTTAGTTCTTGATGCAACAGCATAAAGCTCTGCTTCGGGAGTGCCTGCCAGTGCTTCGGAAAATGTTCTTGCGATTCTTCCTGTGCCAATAACACCCCATCTGAATTTACTCATAATATCACGCCCTTTTAAATTACAGATTAACTCAGAACAGATCAGAAATTTCCATATACTTTTCAATGATATTCTTTCCCTGATCTTCCGGATTCAGATCAACATCTTTTGCTCTTGCTCTCAGCATATCATTATCTTCAAACATATCATAAGCTAAATTATGCTGCATCCACTCATCAACCATATCCTCAGGTACACGGTACGATACCATATCTCTTCCATGAAGAGGATTTATCTCTATAAGCGCCTCACAGATAAGAAGCATATCAGCTGAATTTCTTATTTTATATGAGTTAACAATCTTCCAGTTATCAGGAGTATACTGAGCAGTATATGTTTCACTGTCATAGGTAAATTCAAAATTAGTATTGTTTCCATCAACATCATGTAGATTAAGCTCATCAACCGAGCTTAAAAGACCTGTCTTGTTATCATAAATGCTTTTTCTGGAAGTTGTAGTTTCATCTTCAGGGGTTGTCATGGAAGTGACCTGCTCTGTGAGATTAGTCGATTCACCCGACTCAGTCTGAGCAGATGTTTCATTTTCTGACTGAGAAGCAGCGCTTGTTTCTTTACTTGATTCCGCTATTTCGGAAGAGCTGTCTTTTCTGTTGGCAGCACAGCCGACAACTACAGTTGCAAGCAGTGCAGCACAAATCATTAATTCTTTTTTCATTGGAGCACCTTCCTTTCATTTCTTGCAGTATTATATCACATATTTAATTATTTGTAAAGTCATTAATAAATCATAATACAATAAAATTCGTTTCTAGAGCCTATCAGTGAGATGACAGAGCTTTTAAGAAACAAAACAGATACTGACTATTCTGCTTTACCGGCAGAAGCAGAATTACATTTCAAAAAACTCAAAGAACTTGCGGAGTAAACTAAAACGGATAGGAGCTGATGCCCTTATCCGTTTTTTATTATATCTGTAACTATTGCAGTATTATCACAGACCTTGAATTTTATCTCGTATCCTGCAAAGCCAAATCCGTATACACGCTCAGGATCGTCTTGATAAGCAGGTCTCGGATCTTGTTCAAGAATTTTATTTAGCGCTGCAAGCTTGCCGGCAGGGAAGTTCATTGAAAGCCTTTCAGGTATATAAGTATCCAGAAGATGAATTTCATTATCAACAATGCTTCCTTTAGCGTCAGGCTTGCAATCACTAATTGAAAGATAAGGTTTAATATCATAGATCGGCGTACCGTCGACCAGATCAGCGCCTCTGACTTTTAATATAAAGCCGTTTTGCTGAGTATAATCAACTTTATCAAGCCTTACACAGGAAAGCCCCAAAGGGTTTGGTCTGTATGGTGAACGTGTTGCAAACACTCCTACACGCTTATTTCCGCCAAGCTTCGGAGGCCTTACAGTTGGTGACCATTCTTTTTCTTTGTTTTCGGAAAAGCCCCAGATAAGCCACAGGTGGGAGTAGCGTTCTATCTCACGAAGTGCTTCAGGAACTCTGTATTCAGGCTCGAAAATTATTGCAGCTTCAAGTTCATCTATAAGTCCGCTTTGCCTTGGAATTCCGAATTTAGCAGGGAAGTCGGTTTTAATATAAGCTATGGGCTTTATTTCCATGATGATCACCTCTCTGAAAATTATATTACTTTTTTTGTAAAATGTCAAATTTTTTATCAGCACTTGACAATTTTAATAATTCATTATATAATAGTAACAAAGAAGTAAAATGAGGTGATATTATGGCTGGGATCCATGCTTCCGGAGAGGATTATCTTGAAGCTATTCTTATGTTATCTGAAAGAAATCACGGAGATGTCAGAAGTATTGATATATCGAGAGAACTTGAGGTAACTAAGCCTAGTGTATCTAACGCTATGAAGATACTCAGAAACGGCGGTTTTATCCTGACTGATAAAGACGGATACATAACGCTTACCGATGAGGGTATGGCTATAGCAACTAAGATATATGAAAAGCATAAAGTACTGTCATTGTGGTTAGAGGATATGGGTGTTGGTCATGAAACAGCAGTTGAAGATGCCTGCAAAATAGAACATGTTATCTCTGATGAGAGCTTTCAGTGCTTAAAAAAGCATCTGAAAAAGTATCATGATCTTGAATTGAAAGAAGAATAATAGTTAAGCCTCGCAGCATTTAACTGCGAGGCTTTTCTCTTATACTTTTTGTCCGCAAGCACTGCAGAACTTAGCATCAGGTGATTTAAGCGGTGCACCGCAATGTGGGCAAACAGCAGGCTCTGACTGTACCGAAGCCGCTTCCGGTGCAGCAGAAGGCTGCGGTACAAAAGGTGCAGGCTGTCTGAAGCTGTTCATGTCAGGCTGTGCAAACTGATTTGGAACAGGCTGCTGATTGAACCGGTCAGGCACTGCTTTTTCAACTCTCTCAACTTCAACGGTGTAGGTCTCACCGCTGAGTCTGAGTGCAAGACAAAGTCCTGCAAGAAGAAGGAAAAAGCCTGAAATCAGAGGAATGCAGTATGCTAATAGCTGACAAACCTTGATAAATACAGTCTGGTCAGTATCACTAGACTTTATCTTTGAGATAGAAGATGACAGTTCATCAATCATACCGAAAATCGGCAGCAGCATTGAACCAAGCGTCGGGAAGATGATAAGAGATGCTGTAGAACTTGAAAGGTTTTTCTTTCCTTTGTTCTTAAACAGAAGTATCATTACTACCAGTGACATAACAGCCATAAACACACTTGATCCGTATAAGGTAAAATACCATGTGATCTTTCTTACAGTACTGTCATAATCATAGAGGAACATATAATCAACATCATGCCTAAAAACAGCATTATGGATTAGTGTTGCCAGGGGATCAAATGCTGCTCCGACAGCTCCGAAGAAAAGAGCAATAATCGAGAACACGCACATCAAGGTGGTTGAATTGGTCATTTTTTTGGAAATTTTGTTTCCCATATTCTATACTTCCTTTCAAGAAAAAACTTCTAAATTAATAATACTATCTTTTTAACAAAAAGTCAATAGTTTATTATCAGGAATTTTAGACATTTGAGTCATTTTCGGAAGTTTTCTCCGTATTTTCTTCCAAAGCAGAGTTTATCTTATCTATAATCTGCTTTTCTTCGGTGTTTATAGGCTCATCTGTATTGTTTTTTACCGAACTATTATCCTGAACAGGATTATCGGATAGTCTTGCTATTATCTTTTTATAGAGTTTGCCATCCTTGTACTCAAATATAAATACAATAAGGAGCATTACTACACCGAACACACTGACTATAATACCGCCCTTGAAATAGTTAGGTGAGAAGTTCATTGTAATCCTGTTTTTGCCCTTCTCAAGCGGAATAGTAATAAGGCTGTCAAGTGACTTTTCAGGTTTAACAGTTTTTCCGTTGACAGTAATTACCCAGCCGCTTTCATAAGGAATTGTAGTAAAGAGCACATTATCGTCAGATGTGGAGTTACAGAAGCCTTCAACACAGGTGTCCTCAAATTTAGTTATAGTCAGAACCTTACTCTGAAGTTCTTTACAGGTTGAAGCAAAAGCATCATAATCAAAAGTATAGAAGAACTGATTTCTCCAGAATGCTTCATTATCATCATTCTGAACTGTAACCCTTATTCTGAGAATCTTATTCTGATCGTATTTGCCTAAATTAAGTATTGAGTAGTCATCTCCGACAAAAAACTGTCCGACATACTGCATTGGATCCTTATTTTCTTTATATTCTTCTTCGTCTTGAATATAGATGTTACACTTTCTCTCATATTTGGTTGGCAGATACATATAAAGATAAGAGGTCTTATCCATTTTAACAACATAATCTACATGGCATTCAGGATTTGAAGAATCAGCAGGGGTGTATTTATAATGACCGTCAGTAAGCTTTGCAGTCGCAACATTAGCCATTTGTGATGACAACAGATCAAGCTTGGTGAAATACTCATAGTCATTATCTGCAAGCTTATTGAAGATACGATTCTGATTAAGGAACGGATCATCTTCATCAAGGATAATATCTTCTATTTCGGGATTGCTTACTACTCCAAGTCCGAGGGCATTCGGATTCTGATAGAATTTATAATAAGTATCGACCTGCTCACCTTCATGTTCAAACTGATGAGATTCATGAGTTTTCTTTAGCTGAGTAACAAGCTTGTATTCTTCAGGAACACTTAATCTTGAGTCTGAATAGGTTGTATCGCCTGTTTTATCAATTAAGTATTTGATATCAAACAAAGCATCTGTCATAAAGGTTGCGCCGTCATACTTAGTATAGTTACCGCCGTATGCATATCCAAGCTTATGAAGCATAAGAAGCGCAGGTGAGTTCATGGTAGAGCTTGAATGAGAAATACCATAATAGCCTGTAGCGATAGGGTCATTAACAGTTCTGTGGAAGGTAGCCTCCATTCTGTAGAACTGATTCCGGTCAAAGTCCTTCATCATGCTTACTGCATCTCTTAGTTCAGAGATATATGGCTCGTATGAAGAATACTTACTGTAAGCTACATCAGCGTCGATCTTATCAATAGTATCAGCACAGTTCAGGAAAAGCTCTCCTGAAATTACAATTACAGTTATTATACATACAGATTTAGACTTCGGGTACTTCTTTATAAGGTACAATAACAGGAAATAAACTGCCATTGCGATCATAGATACCCATAGACCCTGTATTACATTATATGGCTCATGATCTTCGTTAAATTTAGTTTTAAACAGCTGGAAATGGCCGTAATTTTCACGTTCACACCAGAACAGGAAAACCATAAAGCCGAAAACAGCACCGCCTATGTTCTTAAATGTGACGCCGTCGAGGTTTTCAAATGCTCTGAAAGCCGCAAACAGAAACAGGAAAGAAAAAGCAAATGAATATCTGAACGGAAGCCAGTTTGGTACCTGAAAGCCATGCATCATTATATCTATAGGCTTTAAATACATAAGAATAACTACAGCAATCATCAGAATGCCATGAGAAGCCTTTTCCTTTACCTTGATCTTCTCGTTAAGGAAGTAAAGCGGAATAAGCAAAAGTGTCAGTGTTCCGCAGTAGATCATAGGCATTCCCTGTGGATATACAGTATCATAGGTAAGAGGGAATAGCTTAGTAATAAAGGTCAGAAAATCAAACTGCGTAGCCATATTAAAATCAGGCTCAGTGAATTCAAATTTTCCAAGCTTCAGAGAATAATAAACAGGAATAAGCACCCAGCAGGCACAGCATATCGCTATCAGTGTACCAATACCGAACTTAACTATCTTGGACATGAATTTCTTAGGAACAATACGCCCATCTTGTCCGAAAAAGCAAAGGCAGAAGTACATAAAAGTAAAAATACCTACCATATATCCGATATAGAAATGCGCAATAAACATAAGTGTCAGAGGAATAATATACGGCAGGAGCTTACCCTCATTCACAAGCTTATGAACACCTAAGCAGATCAGCGGAAGATAAATAAGTGCGTCAAGCCACATTGGATCCATAAGCTGAACTATCATATATGACATAAGTGCATACATGATCGGGAAAATAACAAGAGAAGCGGTCCTCGGAGGCTTCTTTGAAACCTTTTTAAGGAAATACATAAACGAAACTGAAGCAGTTCCTATCTTGGCAAGCTGCAGGATTAGAATTGATGTTACCATCATTGTTCTCGGAAGAAGCAGAATAATTATCATAAAAGGACTTGCAAGATAATATGCAAAAACGCCGAACATTTCACCGCTAAGGTTTCGTGACCAGTTGTAGATAAAGCTGCCGTCGCCCCAGAAGGCATCTCTGAATTGTTCATAATAGTATACATACTGTCCGTTCAAATCAAGTACAAGGACTGAGCTGTCTCCGACCGGGAAAATATTAAAGAAAAGATATGCTCCGTACATTATACCGGCAGGCAGAATAAAGACCAGAATGTACAAAAATGCCATTCTGTGCCTGTAGCAAAATGAAGCATATCTTTCAAAAAGTGTCTGATCCGGACGTTCTATTGATCTGGTTTTCATTTTTTATCTTTCCTTTGTTCTTTTATCTGGTTTTTTGTAGTCTTTTTTAGCAATATCCCGAACTATATATCTTGGTCTGTGTTTGATCTCTTCATAAATTTTTGTAATATAAAAGCCTATTATGCCAAGACTGAACATAATAATGCTGGAAGTTAGAAGCTGAAGAATAATAACTGTAGGGAAGCCTTCTGCAGAATTTCCCAATATTTTCATTACCAGAGTATGTACTCCGAGTATTACGGATATAAGAAATATTATAACACCAAATACCGTTACCAGCTGTAAAGGCGCTGATGTGAAAGATGTTATATTGTTTATTGCAAATTTAATCAGTCCCTTAACAGTCCATTTTGAAGATCCTATTTCACGTTCAGCAACATCAAAGTATATCGTTTCTGTTTTATAGCCTACCCAGCTCGACATAGCCCTGAAAAAAGTAAGACGCTCCGGCATTTCGTTAAGTGAATCAATAACGGAACGGTCTAAAAGCTTAAAATCTGAAGCCGACTGCATATCAAGCCCGCTCGAAGAACCGATCAGCTTGTAAAAAAGCTTTGAAAAAGCTCTGTATACACCGTTTTCTTTACCTCTGGAGCGCTTTTTACCTTCGACTATGTCAATATCGTTATTCAGCCAGATATTATACATTTCTATCATGGTTTCAGGCGGGAACTGTAGATCACAGTCCATAAGCACACAGCAGTCTCCTTTTGAAGCTTTAAGACCGGCAAAAATAGCGCTTTCCTTTCCAAAGTTTCTGGAAAAATTTATGCCCATAATATGCTCATCAGACTGTGCAAGAGCACAAATCAGCTCCCAGCTTTTATCGGTTGAACCGTCATTTACAAAAATAAGCTCATAGTCAATATTCTCTTTATCAAGAATCTTAGATATTACCGAAGCTGTTTTAGGAATGTTACCTTCTTCGTTATAGCTAGGGATTATTACAGAAAGCATATTTTACTCCTCATCATCTGCCGTCTGGCGGTAATAATCTGTTCTTAACTTGAAAAAGCGAACAGCAGCAATAATAATAAGTACATACAAAACTAATTTTCCGATAATCATCAGCACCGCAAAGAAATCAGCAGTCTGCCTGTAGGGAAGAAGTATGTAGATACAATTTGATATATAAGTAAACACAGTGACAAAGTACACTTTTTTCAATGTGTCACCCATTTTTACAAGATTTACAGTATCGCTGAGCAGCTCTCTGTTCTTATCAATCAGCTTATATAACATATCCATGATATAAACAGAGACCAGAACAGCCGCAGCCCATAAAACAAGGCAAATTAGCTTTGCAGCCCAAGGTATTACTTCAACCTTTCTGCCCATATCAACTATCATTCTTAAAATTAATGTGCCTGCCGCCGAAGCTGCACAAACAATAATATAGCTAACAGTGATTGTTTTAAGCTTGTCCGGATTTTTAAGCTTATCTTTCAGTTCAATAAGACCAATCAATACAAAAACAGTTCCTACAAGCTTGATTATGTAGCTCAATGGCCAGTCGTAATTAAGCATAAACAGTAAAAAAGGCGTGCCGAGCACTAAAAAATTCATATTTCATTCCTCTAAATTTTGATACATAAAAATACTATTATATTATATACTATTTTATTGTGAATGTCAATAAATTTACAGATTTGTCTTGAAAGAGAAGTGAAGATATGGTATAATAGAGAAAAATAAATCGGAGGTAATCTTTATGAATAAAATACTTGTAACAGGCGGTGCAGGCTTTATCGGAAGCCATACCTGCGTTGAGCTCCTTGAAGCAGGCTATGATATAGTTATAGTTGATAACTTCTCAAATTCAAAGCCTGAGGCACTCAACAGAATTAAAAAGATAACCGGCAAGGATTTCGGATTTTATGAGGCTGATCTGCTTGATCTTCCTGCTGTTGAGAAGATATTCGAGGAGAATAAGATAGATGCTGTTATTCATTTTGCAGGTCTTAAAGCTGTAGGTGAATCAGTACAGAAGCCGGTTGAATACTATCATAACAATATTACAGGAACTCTTATGCTCATTGATGCTATGAGAAAACACGGCTGTAAGAAGATTGTTTTCTCATCTTCTGCTACTGTTTACGGTCCGGTAAATAAAGCTCCGTACACCGAGGATATGCCGACATCTGCTACCAATCCTTATGGTTATACTAAGGTAATGATCGAGCAGATACTCAGAGATGTCTGCGTTTCCGATCCTGAGTGGTCTGTATCGCTTCTCAGATATTTCAATCCTATCGGAGCGCACAAAAGCGGC
>CAMMYU010000091.1:0-5422 GCA_946528545.1 uncultured Ruminococcus sp. | reverse complement strand
AATATGTGCAGCTTCAGGGACAGCGATACTCCCGTATTGTCACAGGGCGCAATAGAGCCCACGACCGCTCAGAAGACCGATGAATACGGCAATCCCATCGACGAGATAAATGAGCAGGACCCCGATATGGAGGCAAAATTCAGCGAGATAAACAACAGCCGTACAACTACCGTTCCTACCACAGTTACAGAGGCTGCGGCCGAGTGGAGCGGCGGCGAGGACTACAACAGCGGCTATGACGACGGAAGCCAGTGGGACGGCGGCTATGATGACGGCAGCGGTTACGACAACGGCTACACCGATAACGGCTACGGCGGATATGACGGCAGCCAGTGGTAAGACAGAAATGTGTGCAAAATGGCAGTGCTATAGTATGCATTATTGTACAATTCGCTGAAAATAAAAAAAATTTTGTTTGCGCTTGAAAAAAATGCGACTATATGCTAAAATATAAAGTGTATTTATAGAGTGATATATAAAATTGATAAATTTAGGATAATAAACAGTAGGAGGAGTTCAAATGTCAGATTTCAATTATGAGGAAACACTCGAACCCGATGTTAATATAAAGGTCATCGGTGTTGGCGGCGGCGGCGGAAACGCTGTAAACTGCATGGTGGATTCGGGTGTCAATAATATAGAATATATAGCTATAAACACTGACGCCAAGGCTCTTAACAAGTCCAAGGCTACTACAAGGATACCGATCGGCGCTAAGCTCACAAAGGGCAGAGGCGCAGGCAACAAGCCCGAGATCGGTCAGCGCAGTGCTGAGGAGAACCGCGACGAGATCGAGACACACCTCAAGGGTGCTGACATGATCTTCATCACAGCAGGTATGGGCGGCGGAACAGGAACAGGTGCTGCTCCTGTTGTTGCCAAGATCGCCAAGGAAATGGATATCCTCACAGTTGCTGTTGTTACAAAGCCATTCCTCTTTGAGAGAGAGCAGAAGATGGCTCAGGCTGAGAGAGGTATCGCAGAGCTGAGAAAGTATGTTGATTCACTTATCGTTATCCCTAATGAGAGACTTCTCGTAGGCCTTGATAAGCCCCTTACAATGATGCAGAGCTTCGCACTTTCAGACGACGTTCTCAAGACAGGTGTAAAGAGCATTTCCGATCTTATCGTTGAGGAAGGCTACATAAACCTCGACTTTGCTGACGTTTCAACTATCATGAAGGATGCAGGCTATGCTCACATGGCTATCGGTCACGGTACCGGCAAGGACAAGGCAAGAGACGCTGCAAACGCAGTTATCTCCAGCCCGCTTCTCGAGACATCTATCTCGGGCGCAAAGAGACTCCTTATCAATATCGCTATGTCCGAGGATATTCTTTCTTCCGATGTTGATGCAGCTACAAAGATGATCACAGATACAGCTGCTGAGGGTGTTGAGTTCATCTTCGGTACAGCATTCAAGGAAGATATGCAGGATGAGATGACAATTACAGTTATCGCTGCAGGCTTCGATGATGAAGATGCTCCCGCTCCTTCAACTATTGAGGAGTCCAATCCCGAGGAGGACGTCATTCCTATTGACAATCCTCTTATTGATGAGTTCGGCTTCGGCGGAAACAGTGCTCCTGCAAAGCCTGCTTCTTCAAGCCAGGACTACGACCTTGACGATATCTTCAAGATGCTCGGCAACTGATAAAGCAAATACAAGCGGTCCGTATGGGCCGCTTTTTTGTTTGCCGGGAGAATAGGTGACGGGCTTAAAAACGGCATGATATTGCTGTTCATTGTGCAGTCTTGACACAGTTTTTCTTTATACAATTTATATTATCAATTTATTACTAAACAAATATATATAACCTTATAGGTTAAACTGATTTACAGAATTTTTAACGATTAGTATATTTTTGACTGTTTTTATAGTAAATTGCACTAAAATAAGTTCAAATTTTCTACATTTGGGTAGTTGAAATAATATATTCAATATGTTATAATTTATGTAAGGCATATTCATCAGAACCTGTATTCGTGGGCTGTGAAGGCTTTTTATATGCAAATTCACCAAAACGGACCTTCACGGAAACTGAGTATGGGTTCTTATTCCTTAATTTTTTACCTCGGTCTCACCGAGGGGAACGGAGTGTACCATGGGCGAACAGTCACCAACAGTATTAAGAGAAACCAAGATGGGTCAAAGAGGTTTCGTAAAGGAAGACGTTATTACTTACCTTGACGAACTCAATTCTAAGATCGTTGCTCTCGAGGACGAGCTTAAAGCTTCTAAGGAAGGCGGTGCTTCCGACCCTCAGGAGGTTATAAAGTACAGAAATCAGGTGGAGAATCTTCAGGAGAAGCTCAATACCTCCAATAACGCTCTCAGAGCTGCTAAGAAAGAAAACGAAGAGCTCCAGAAAACTATCGCACAGCTCAAGGCTGCAGGCGGTGCAGGCGCAGGCGGCGCTCAGGCTGCTGCTGCTCTGGAAGCTGCTAAGAAGGAAATAGAAACTCTCAAGGAACAGCTCAAGGCTTCAGAGGCTAAGGCTGCTGCTTCAGGAAATAACGCACAGGCTAATGCTCAGACTACTGCTGCTCTCGAGGCTGCAAAGAAGGAGATCGAAGACCTCAGAAGCAGACTCAAGGCTGCCGAGGCTAAGGCTGCTTCAGCAGGCGCTGCTATCGCTGCAGGCGGAAACGCTGACGGCGAGGTAGCTAAGATCAAGCAGGAGCTTGCAAAGATCACAGAAGAGCTTAACAATAAGAATAAGGACCTTGCTGCCAAGGCTAAGGAACTGGCTGATAAGGACAGCAAGATCGCTGAGCTTATAAAGAAGGGCGATGAGTCCTCCAAGATCAGTGAGCAGATCGCTAAGAAGGACGAGGAGATCAAGGCTCTTAACGAGCAGATCACCAAGCTCAAGGAAGAGTCTACCGATCCTATCGCTCAGATGGGCGCTATGTTCGCTGAGGCTCAGAAGAACGTTAACCAGATCAAAAATCAGGCTAAGCTGGATGCTGAGGCGGTTACCAAGGAAGCTAACGACAAGGCAGCGCAGATACTCAAGGACGCTAACAGCGAGGCTGAGAAGGCTGTTGCCAATGCAAACGCTGCTGCCGAGGCTTGCATAAAGGAAGCTAACAATCAGGCTAAGAACACTGTTGATGAGGCTAATACTCATGCAGACAAGGTAAACGCAATGTCCAAGACTGTACGCGAGATGCTCCTTACAGAGATCGAGAGCGTAAACAGCAAGTTCACAGATATCGCTTCTGTACTCAATAACCTGACAGGTCAGTGCTCAAGCAGAATGAACGAGGCTCAGAATATCATCGGTGAGGCTCGCAAGACTGTTGACGTTGCTAAGTCTGATAACAGCGTGAAGAAGGCTGAGGCTCCCAGAGCTGAATTCAGTCCCTCAAAGGCTCCCAAGGCCGACCTGAATGAACTGCCGTCAGCAAAGCCCTCTGACAACAGCGATCCTTTTGCTAATGTAGGCAACTTCAATAACGCTAACAAGAACAATAATAACAATAACAATAATAATATCAACAAGCCCGCTCAGGCTCCTGCTCAGAACCAGCAGCAGAACAACAACAAGCCTGCACAGGGCAACAAGAGTGCAAACTTCAACTTCGATATGGCAGAGCTTCTAAAGGCTGCCGAGGAAGAAGCTGCAAAGGAAAACTAATAACCGACAAATTTACCGACTCTCTTCGGAGTGTTCCGAGGAGAGTCGGCAATAAAAATATTTGTATGGAAAAATGCGGATTGTTGGGTGGATATCTTGCTTGATCTGGATCACGATTTGAATGAACTTAACAGCAAAACAGATGAGGAGCTCGCTGTGCTCGGCAAGACCGACAAGGCGGCTGCAGCTGTTCTGATATCACGCTTTTCAAGACTTGTTTTCATAAAGTCGGAGATATTTGCCAATTCGGAGTCGGACTGCGATGACCTCCATCAGGAGGGCATGATGAGTCTGCTGAAGGCTATTGAAGCCTTTGATCCGAAAAAAGGGGTGAAGTTCTCTACCTTTGCCGAGGTCTGTATCGTTAACCGAATGAGGACCCTGTCCAGAAAATCGGTGAAGGACCTGTCCTTTACGGAAAGGATCGACGAAGACGAGGCTGAGGATATACTGTCTGTGGAGGAAACTCCGGAAAGCATTTATTTTTACAAAGAATTTTTTTCCGGGCTGTGGAAAACTATTTGCTCGGTGCTGTCTCTCACGGAGCTTAACGTACTGACACTGTGCGTGCAGGGACTCAGCTATAAGGATACCGCGGAAAAGCTGGGAATTACCGAAAAGGCAGTGGACAACGCTATGCAGCGTGCGAGAAAAAAGATCCGTGCAGTAATGCATGACACAAATTAAAATATGACCGTGTAGCTCAACCCAGAAGAGCGTTGTTTTACAAAGATGTGGGTGGAAATCCGACCGTGGTCGAAAATAATTAAGCGAGGTATTGTACTATGTACGAAGACAAGACATTAGTTTGCAAGGAGTGCGGACAGGAGTTCATTTTCTCCGCAGGCGAACAGGAATTTTATGCAGAGAAAGGCTTCGTGAACGAGCCCCAGAGATGCAAATCATGTCGTGACGCCAGAAAAAATGCAGGCAAGGCTGAGCGTGTAATGTATACAGCAGTCTGTGCTTCATGCGGCGGCGAGGCAAAGGTTCCCTTCGAGCCCAAGGAAGGAAGAGCTGTTTACTGCAGCGACTGCTTCGCAAAGATGAACGAGGCATAATTAATGAGACCGAAAGCACAGTCGGAAACGGCTGTGCTTGGTTTTGTTTATGCGTACTGCTATGCGGTGCGCTATTTTAATGTAGATGAGGTGCAATATGCTTGATAACAGACTGAAAAAGATCGCGGAACTCGTAAGCGGAGAGGGGATCGCTGTTGATGTTGGAACAGACCACGCCTATCTCGCGGCGGAGCTTGTGGGCAGCGGAAAGTGCAGCAGAGTCATCGCCTCCGATGTTAAGGAGGGACCGCTTGACTCCGCAAGAAATACAGTTGAGAAGTATGGTATACAGGACAAAGTGGAGCTTGTGCTCTCCGACGGACTGGAAAATGTGCCGCTTGATGGTGTGTCAGATGTGGTGATCGCAGGCATGGGCGGCGAGACTATTTCTGATATCATCGGCGCAGTAAAAATAGATTCCGTGGATAAAATGAATATCCATTGGGTCCTCCAGCCTATGACCAAGCCTGAGATACTCCGCAGAAGGCTTTATGAGTATAACATGGAGATAACAGGGGAGTATGTGGTCGAGGAAGGCGACAAGCTGTATGTTATCATGACCGCTGAGTATTGCCCCTTCCCGAGAAGGCTAAGCGAAGCCGAGTCTGTCTGCGGTTTTTTCGACGATGAGGACGAAACTGCCAATAAGTACCGTGCCCGTGAGGCGGAGCGCCTTGAAAAGGTAGCGGAAAACCTTGAAAAGGCAGGCAGAAACTC
>CAMMYU010000090.1:0-4379 GCA_946528545.1 uncultured Ruminococcus sp. | reverse complement strand
CGTTGCATAAAGCGAAGTGAACTTCGCTTGCAAGCCTGCGTCGAATTTAGGCAATCTGACGAAAATCTGGACGGCGCATCTGATGCACAGAGGTCATGCGGTGTTGCCTTAAACAAATGAATTATAGCACACTACCCTACCCCATTCAACAATAAATTGTAAATTCATTTTCAATATTCAGATAAGATTTGTCAACTTTAACTTAACTTTTAACATCTAAAACGTTTACTGTAACGATTATATACAAAAAGACAGTCGGGCTTTTTACCCGACTGTCCTTCAGTCAATTAATTATTTCTGCTTCTTTTTAATAACGATAGCTGCTGCTGCTGCAAGTACTGTAACTGCCAGTGCTGATGTAGCTGCTGCTGCACCTGTTGCTGCATTTACTGTGGAAGCCGAAGCTGTAGTCTTTGTCTCAGCCTCTGCTGCCTTTGCAGAAGAAGTGCTGCTGCTCTTGCTCTCGTCTGCTGCCTTGGAGCTGCTCTCATCTGCGGGAACATCCTTATACCATGTAATGCTGATGTTCATTGTAGGATTGAGATAATTCTTCTTGTCAACATAGGAGGCTAATGCCTCAACAGTTTCACCGTCAACAAGATCAACTGCCTTGTTCCATGACCAGCCCTCAGGAAGCTCAACGTCGAGACAGCTCTTATACTGATCACCGTAAACTACGATCTCCTTATCAGGCTTAACAGGAATTTCACCCTTCTCAACTGTAACTGTGATCTCCTTGAAAGCCTCTGCATACTCGTCATCACCAAGAGTAAATACATAGAGCTTTACAGAACCGGGCTTGAGAGCAACAATATCTCCATCGTCAAATTCGATAATATCAGTATTATCAGCAATCTGATATGAAGCCGAACCGCCGTTAGCGGAGAAATCAGGTGTGTATTTCTCACCGTACTTGATCGTGATATCCTCAGCATCTATCACAGGAATTTTCTTCTGACCTGCAGCAACAATATCTGCAAGCTCATTTCCGAGCTCAGGGTCAGTCAGTTCCTGTGTACGTCTGTTGTAAATCTGGTTATCAACAGGCTGGTTTTCAGCATAGGTGATATCCCAGAGCACAGGACACATACCTCTCTCATAAGCCTCACGGCAGGTCTCAGCGAAATATTTTCTTGCGGAGTTCTCAACCTTAT
Source organism: uncultured Ruminococcus sp. (assembly GCA_946528545.1). Taxonomy (GTDB): domain Bacteria; phylum Bacillota; class Clostridia; order Oscillospirales; family Ruminococcaceae; genus Hominimerdicola. The sequence goes on along the minus strand of CAMMYU010000090.1, from coordinate 3,225 downwards.
TATGAATCTCAGAGCCGTTGCAAGCCTCACCGATGATAACAGGAATATCGTTATCAACGAATCTTTCCTTGAGCATATTCATATACTTGTTGAGCTCTGCATAATCAGGCAGGTCACCCCAATAATTATCATTGCCGCCTGCAAAGTTCCAAGGTGTGTAGTAGTGAACCGATACAGCCATCATATCAGCAGGGTCCTCAGGCATCTCAAACAGAGGATCGCAGGTCAGATCAATATCTGTGATGATACCTGAAATGAGCAAAAGTCTGTCATCATTGTTTCCGCCGCTTTTTCTTACTACATCTACAAACGTCTGATTAAAATCAAGCGCATACTGATAAGCCTCTTCCTTGCCCTCGGTTCCGCCCCAGCGGTTCCAGAGATCAGGCCAGTTACCGAGTTCCTCGTTCTGGGACTCAAGAATAAGGTGATCGTCAAAATCCTTGAACGCATCTGCAACCTGCACCCAGATAGAAGAATAGTGCTCCATTACCTCGTCTTTGTTTTCAGGATATTCCTCGATCCAGCCGCTGTCCCAGTGCTCATTGACGATAACATACATATCAGCATCAATAGCCCACTGTGTAACTTCCTTAACTCTGTCAATATAAGCCTGATCGATCTTATAATCGGAATCCATCATATTAGACCAAGCCACAGGGATTCTCAGAGTCTTGAAGCCTGCATCTGCATAACCCTTGATCATCGCCTCAGTGATGATGGGGCTGCCCCATGCAGTCTCAAAATTTGATACACTGCTCTTGTTTATCCATGAGCCGCAGGCCTCGAATGTATTACCGAGGTTTATGCCTATGCCCATTTCATCTACAACTTCCTGAGCTGTCTTATCGGAATTGTCAAGCTCTGCCGCACTTACAGGAACAGCACTCAAAAGAGCTGCTGCCAGCGCTGCCGAAGACAGTACCGAAAATATCTTCTTAAACATAAATATCTTCTCCTTTGCTGTGAGATATAAAAATATTCTTGCAGGATATTACAAGAATGCATATTTTTACACATATTAAATATATCATGCCTTGTCCAAATTGTCAAGCAATGCAAAACTATTTCACCACTTTGAACAAATTTTACACCCCACTTTTATGCAAGTATCCACTCATCAGGTTTCAGACCTTTGTATAAATAAGCGTATGTTAAAATATGAAACTGCATATTCTTCCACTTGCAATAATCGCTTTATTATGCTATAATACAAGTAGATTATTATAAGGGAGTGTTTTTATGGGACTTCTCGCAGCAGGCGCTGTTGTACCGCCTCTGATACTGATGATATACATCTATGCCCGTGACCCTCATGAAAAAGAGCCGATAGGGCTGCTTTTAAAGCTGTTCTTTCTCGGTGTGCTCTCCTGCATACCTGCGGCATTGTTTGAGTATTTCGGACAAGACGTAATACTGAAGGAGCTTCGTATCAAAGAGGTACACCTTTACTTCTTTATACTGTGCTTTCTTATCATCGCGCTTGCGGAAGAGGGCTTCAAGTACATAATGCTCTATCTCGGCTCATGGAGAAACAAAAACTTCAACTACCGCTTTGACGGCATTGTGTACGGAGTGTTTGTATCCCTCGGCTTTGCAACGATAGAGAACATTATGTACGTATTTGAAAGCAGCGGCGGTATGAGCACTGCAATTGCAAGAGCACTGCTCTCTATCCCCGGGCACTGCACCTTCGGAATATATATGGGCTACTATTACGGTCAGGCCAAGTACCGTGAGGCAGTCGGCGACATTCAGGGCAGCCGTTCACAGAGAAGAACAGGTCTTATCACTGCTATCATTCTGCACGGAATATATGACTTCTGCCTGATGATAAGCTCCGCTGCCAAGGAGTACGCTTTCATAGTTGTGTTCTTCCTGTTTATTATTGCACTTGACATTCTTGCACTCAGGCGTGTACGCAACTCCTCAAAGCAGGAAGTACCTCACACCTATATGCACGAGAGCAATCTTGTCGGAGATTATATGCAGCAGTATTCTCAGCCGTATCAGCAGTACGGTCAGCCCTACCGACAGTACGGACAGAATTATGCTCAGCCGCAGTACAATAATAATCCTTATGCTCAGGGCGGACAGTACAGCAGCTATCAGAACGCTTACAGAACTACGCCTAACGGCTACGGTACATATCAGTCGCAGGGCGGATACGGTCAGCAGCAGAGCTATGCAGGCACAACCTACGCACAGCCTCAGCAGACAGCCTATCAGGTGCCGCCCGCAGGAAAGATCTTCTGTACCTGCTGCGGTGCAGCGTGCAGACCAAACGCTTTCTACTGCTCAAGCTGCGGAAAGCCTATGATGAGATGATGTTATGAAAGAACAATTTTCAAGAACTATAATGCTGCTTGGTGAGGAAGGGCTTGAAAGGCTCAGAAATGCCCGTATAGCGATCTTCGGGATTGGCGGAGTGGGCGGTTACACAGCCGAGGCTCTTGCCAGAAGCGGTGTTGGAGCCCTCGACCTTATAGACAATGACACAGTGTCGCTCTCGAACATAAACAGGCAGATATATGCGCTGCACTCAACAGTCGGAAGGCTGAAAACCGAGGTCGCCAAAGAGCGCATAGCTGACATTTGTCCCGATACTGAGGTAAAGATATACAACACCTTTTTCATGCCTGAAAACTCAGCCGATTTCGACTTCTCTCAATATGACTATGTTGTAGATGCAGTCGATACCGTAACGGCAAAGCTTGAAATAATACGCTGTGCAAAGCAGTGTGGAGTGCCTGTTATAAGCTCTATGGGAGCAGGCAATAAGCTTGACCCTTCACGCTTTCGTGTGACGGATATTTCAAGAACTTCGGTTTGTCCGCTTGCGAAGGTCATAAGGCTGGAGCTCAGAAAAAGGGGTATTACAAAGGTAAAGGCTGTCTGGTCAGACGAGCTGCCCCTGAAGCCCGGGGCTGAAGTTCTCGACAATGACAGCGCAGGCAGACGTGCTGTCCCCGGGTCGCTTGCATTTGTACCCTCGGCAGCAGGACTGCTTATCGCATCGGAAGTTGTGCGTGACCTTACAAAAATATAGAGCTCCGATTTTTCGGAGCTCTCAGCTTGTTGCAAAAGTTCTTTTAAAAGGGGTCAGGGGCGACAGCCCCAGTGGGGCAAAGGGGGCGAAGCCCCCCTCTCCCCCACCGCCCGAGGCGGATTTCACAAAACTTATAAATCCGCACTATCTTGCTCAGCGGTCGCTATTGAAAAGAA
>CAMMYU010000089.1:0-35950 GCA_946528545.1 uncultured Ruminococcus sp. | reverse complement strand
GACGCAAGTCAAGGAGAATTTGGGTAATATGACGGATAAGCGGGTCGTCAAGCAGGCTTGACACGGCAGATGATGTGCAGAGGCGTTAGCTGCGGGTCATGCGGTGTTGCCTTTATGTTTTTACACCGGCAAACTGTGTCTGATAGAGCTCATAATAGCAGCCCTTTTTCCTGATAAGTTCATTATGGCTTCCTTCTTCGGCAACATGACCTGAGTCAATAACCACGATCTTATCAGCATCTCGGATTGTTGAAAGTCTGTGAGCAATTATAAGAGAAGTTCTGTTTTTCATCAGAGCAACCATAGCCGACTGGATATTCATTTCAGTTCTGGTATCAACGCTTGATGTTGCCTCATCAAGGATAAGTATCTTCGGGTCAGCAAGTACGGCTCTTGCAATTGAGAGAAGCTGTCTTTGTCCCTGTGAAAGGTTTGTACCGCCCTCGGCAAGCTTAGTCTGATAACCGTCGGGGAGTCTTTCAATAAACTCATCAGCATTAGCAAATGCAGCAGCCTTTTTTATGTCATCAAGTGTTGCATCAGCACGGCCGTATCGGATATTTTCTTCAATCGTATCTGAAAAGAGCACGGTATCCTGTAATACTATCGCAATAGATTTTCTGAGTTTATCCTTGGGTATATCATAAATACTTTTTCCGTCAACTGTAATTTCACCGCTGTCTACAGGATAGAATCTGGTCAGCAGATTAACTATAGTAGTTTTTCCAGAGCCTGTTGCGCCGACTATTGCTATTTTTTGACCTGCTTTTACTTCCAGATCAAGATCATTCAATACCTGTTTCTCGGGAACATAAGAAAAGTCAATATTCTTAAAGCTGATATTGCCTTTTACGTCCTCAATGTTGAATTCAGATGTACCCTTGTCTTCTTCAGTGTCAGCTTCCATTACATCAAAGATACGCTCTGCACCTGCAATAGCAGTCTGAATGTTTGCATACTGGTTTGCGATCTCATTGATAGGTCTTGAAAACTGTTTGGAGTAAAGGATAAAAGCCTGAATAGTACCAATAGTAATACTTCCTTTAATAGCCAGCCAACCGCCGAAGGCAGCTATCAGGATAAATCCGAAGTTTGAGATAAGATTCATACAGGGACCCATAACTCCGCCGAATATCTGAGCCTTGACAGCGCATTTCTTGAGGTCATTGCTCATTTTCTCAAACTCATTGCAGGCATCTTTTTCTTTTGAGTACGAAACTACAGTGCGGTAGCCTGTTACCATTTCTTCGACATGACCGTTCAGTCTGCCGAGAAGTATCTGCTGCTGAACAAAGTATTTTTTCATAAATTTGGTCAGAAATGCCGATACAAAAATCGTCAGGAAAATAGTGCTCAGTGAGATAAGTGTAAGCAGGGCAGAGTATACAAGCATTATAACGATTGTGCCGATTATAGTGAGCACACCCGAAATAAGTGAGCCGATAGACTGCGATACAGTAGTTGAAATATTCTCGACATCGTTAGTCATTCGGCTCATGATGTCACCGTGATTGTGAGTATCAAGATATTTTATTGGCAGCCTTACAAGATTTTTGAAAAGGTCATGTCTCATTGTTCTGACAGTGAACTGAGAAAGCCTTGCCGAACATATACCCTGTAAAAACGTAAATCCCGAGGACAGAAGATATACAACTCCAAGCACAATAAGCGTTTTACCTAGTCCGTCAAAATCAACCGATGTTCTGTCTTTACCAATAGTGATATAGTCAATAGCAACCTGCTGAATTGACGGTGCAGCCAGTCCCAGCACAGTGATTAAAAGCATTATAGCTATCAGTGCAAAGAAAAGATATTTGTTCTTACCAATATACTTGATGAGCTTTTTTAATGTAGAGCCTGCATTCTTAGGCTTTTCCATATTAAGCCTTGCTCCGTGAGGCCACGGGCCGCCTCTTCTTGCACCCGGTCCTATCTGTGGCATTGGAGGCATTATATCTCACCTCCTGTAGTTTTTACCTGCGAGTCATAAATGTCCTTATATACGCTGCACGTTTTCAGAAGATTATCGTGTGTATCACAGCCGCAGAGCCTTCCGTGATCGAGCACTGCTATTCTGTCGCAGGTTTTAACACTTGCAATTCTCTGAGCTATGATAATCAGTGTTGTATTATCCATCTGATCGTCAAGCTGTGCTCGCAGCTTTGATTCTGTACTAAGATCAAGTGCGGAGGTGGAGTCATCAAGAATGAGTATCTCAGGCTTTTTGAGTACTGCTCTAGCAATTGATAATCGCTGCTTCTGACCTCCTGAAAGCGAAGCACCCTTTTCAGCAATCTTGTTTTTATAGGCATCAGGCATCTTCTGAATGAATTCATCAGCCTGTGCGATCTCAGCAGCATTCTGAATATCTTCATCTGATGCATTTTTATCGCCCCAGATAAGATTATCTTTAACGCTTCCCGAGAATAGCTCACTCTTTTGAAGAACTATACCGACCTTCCGTCTGAGTTCTTCGAGTGAAAACTCCTTTACATCAGTTCCGTCAACAATGACAGAGCCTTTTGTAGGGTCATAAAATCTGGGTATAAGATTTACAAGTGAGCTCTTTCCAGATCCCGTAGCACCCAGAATAGCAATGCTCTCTCCGGCTTTAATATCAAGTGAAAGGTTATCTATAACAGGACGTCCTGTGGTTCCGGGGTATGAGAAGGATACGTTTTTGAAGCTTACAGCACCTCTCTGAGAGAACTGTCCTGTTGAATTGCCTGAAACTATCACAGGCTCGTTTTCGAGTATTTCATTTATACGTTTAGCTGAGGCTGCGGCTCTGGCAGCAGTCTGGAACATCATTGAGAGCATCATAACTCCGTGCAGAACCTGTGTAAGGTAAGTAATGGCCGCCATTACCTCACCGACGTGCATCTCCTGTGCCTCAACCTGTAAGCCGCCTATCATAATTACTGCTACTACAGAAATATTGAGTATTATCATAAGCAATGGCTGCAAAATAGCTGTAAGTGTTGCAACTCTGAGATTAGCCTGCATAAGTTCAGTATTTGCAGTGTCAAATCGATCCTGCTCATAGCCTTCTCTGACATACGCCTTTACAACTCTTGCGCCTGTTACATTCTCCTGTACAACAGAGTTTACATTATCAAGCTTTCCTGCAACAATAGTATAGAATGGATTAGCTTTTTTTAGTATCATTACCATGATAACTATTTCAACAGGCAGTGCGATAACAAGAATAAGACCGAACTTTACATTGAGTGTCAGCATCATTATTATTCCGCCAAAGAAGAGGAGAAGGTCTCTGACAACTCCTCTGAGCATAAATTCAACCATCTGCTGAACAGCTGTTATGTCGGTTGTAAGCCTTGTCACAAGAGAGCCTGTAGTGAACTTATCTGTTTGTTGGAATGAAAGGCCCATGACTTTTCTGAATGCATCTACTCTCAGGTCTCTTGCAAAGCTTTGAGAAGCAATTCCTCCGAAAGCTGATGCCGCAATACCACAGCCGCCTCCAATAATCAGGAAAAGCAGCATAAGTACTCCCGAGGCAATTATAATATCCATATTTTTTCCGAGCACTCCGTCATCAACGATCTGAGACATAAACTTAGGCTGAAGCAGGTCACCTATAACCTCACCGCACATCGCAAGAGGAGTGAGTATAGCGAAAAGCTTGTATGGCTTAAGATATTTACCCAGCTTCATTATTATCACTCTCCTCAAGCATGTTAATAAGTATCTTTTTAAGAATAGAATTTACAGTTGATATTTCCTCATCACTGAGCCCTTTAAGCATATCAGAATCATTCTTACGACACAGTGCTCTGATATTGTTTTCGTGCTCTTTTCCTTTATCTGTAATATATACACGCACCTTACGATAATCGGTTTTATCTGCTTCACGGCGTACAAATCCGTCAGCCTCAAGCTTCGAGAGCGCAATTGATACAGAAGGAGCGCTAAGTCTGCACGATTTTACAAGCTCCAGCTGTGTAACACCGTCATTCTCCATAAGTATTCCGAGCATCTTTCTATACCCGTGGCTGACTCCTTTCCCGTCATGCTGACGGCTTATCCTGTATTCAAAGAGCCTTGATATATCATTTATATACATAGATGTAGTCGCATCTTCCTTTTGAAGAAGACGTCTGGCTCTTTCCTGAGTAAGCTCTAATTTTTCTCGTTTCATATTTGTAACTCCTTAGTTGTATAATTGATTAGTTTTCTAATTAATTATACAACAAACTAATTTGTTTGTCAAGCCCATATCTTTACAATCTTTTTCAAATGTGATATAATATTAGCAAGGAAGTGATATAATGTATACTATGCAAAGAGATGTTGAGTGCAGTCATATAGGTTCAAGCGGTACAGTCAGAAACAGCTCTGTTCTGGATTATCTTCAGGACTGTGCCTTTCTGCATCTTGACAGCCACCCTGTGATGTCTCCGTATTTTGAAAAGGAAAAGGTGTGTATGTTTCTTGTATCAAGACAGACTGAGATAATTCGCAGGCCGGTGTTTCATGAACATCTGACAGTTAAGACATGGACTTGTGAGCTTAAAAGAATGTATGGCTTTCGTAACACCCTTATTTATGATGAGAAGGGAAATGTACTTGTAAAAAACTACGAATCAGGGGCTTTTATGGATATGCAGACTCAAAGACCTATTAAAGCGCCTCAGGAGCTTATTGAAAAGGTTGCCCTTTATCCAAAGGCTGATATGGAATATTCATCAAGAAAAATAATAGTTCCCGATAAAATACCTGAGGTGTATCCTGAAATTAATATCATGAAGTGCTATATTGATATGAACAGGCACGTTAATAATGCCAGATACCTTGATATTACTGACGAGTATGTTGAGAATGCAGATTCCGTAAAGCAGATGAGAGTAGAGTATAAAGCGCCGATCAGGCTGGACAGCAGAATTCACGCTGAAGTTATAAGAGACGAAGATGCTGTTTTTGTAAAACTTTGCGGAGATAAAGTGTATTGTGTAGTTGAATATATCTGTTAAAGCATACAAAATCGCTAGGATAATTTGGTTATTATGCTAAAATTACGGTTATCCTATTGACATACTAGGAATAATATGATATATTATAACTGTAATAAATATTTAATTGGAGGTAATAACTATGGCAAAGGTTTATAAAAGCGTATCCGAGCTGGTCGGAGGTACACCTGTTCTTCAGGCATCAAGATTTGCAAAGAGTGTTGAGGCTAAGGCTGATATTCTTGTAAAGCTTGAGCTTTTCAATCCGGCAGGAAGCGTAAAGGACAGAGTTGCGGCAGCAATGATCGAGGATGCTGAGGAAAAGGGTGTTCTGAAGCCCGGAGCAACTATTATTGAGCCGACTTCAGGAAACACAGGAATTGGTCTTGCATCTATCGGTGTTTCAAAGGGTTATAAGGTTATTCTCACTATGCCTGAAACAATGAGCGTTGAGAGAAGAAACCTTCTCAAGGCATACGGTGCTGAGATAGTTCTGACAGAAGGCTCGAAGGGTATGAAGGGTGCAATAGCAAAGGCTGATGAGCTCAAGGAGCAGATCGATGGTGCAGTTATCCTCGGACAGTTTGTAAACCCCGCAAACCCTGCTGTACATCTGGCTACAACCGGTCCTGAGATATGGAACGATACAGACGGAAAGGTTGATATTTTCATTGCAGGAGTTGGTACCGGCGGAACTGTAACAGGTGTTGGTCAGTATCTTAAATCGCAGAATCCTGATGTGAAGGTATATGCAGTTGAGCCTGCTTCATCGCCTGTTCTTTCAGAGGGCAAGTCAGGCGCGCATAAGATTCAGGGTATAGGCGCCGGCTTTGTTCCGGAGGTACTTGATACAAATGTATATGACGGTGTTATCAAGGTTGAGAATGATAATGCATTCTTCGCAGGAAACAAATTTGCAAAAACTGAGGGTGTTCTTGTAGGTATTTCATCAGGTGCAGCGCTTTATGCGGCTGCAGAGCTTTCGAAGCTTCATGAAAATGAGGGTAAGGTTATTGTAGCTCTTCTTCCTGACACCGGTGAGAGGTATCTTTCTACAGCACTTTTTGATTAATACTCCATATAATTAAAGCAGGTCAGTTCAAATTGAACTGACCTGCTTTTTAGTATTCATAATCATCGAAATCATAATCGTCATAAAGTTCGCCGAGATATTCTGTAAAGTTATCTTCAAGCATTTCATAGTCAATATCCATTGCGTTTTCAGAATCTGCAATATCTTCAATATCCTCATAGTCTTCTTCATCATCAAAAATGCAGACTCCGAAGCATATACGCTTCCCATTTTCATCAGCAACAGCATTCAGAGGAATAAACTCATTATACTGTGAGACCATAGTTAGCAAAATAGATTGTATCTGCTTCTGAACTGCCGATGCATCAGCTCCGTCAGGAATATCAATGCTGTAGTATGCTGAACTCTTATTATCATTTCTGAACTCATCAAGTTTTTTTGGAAGCTGATATATATTGCCTATATTTTCGGCATTTGCACAGATGTAGCATAGCTTTGTACTTGTACATTTTATATCTGACTCAGCCGTATGATCCCACGGATAATCGCCAAGCTCCTTTACAGAATCGGGAACGTTGAAAAATGCATAGGCTGGTTCTTTTATTCCGCAGTCCATCAAAACATCGACGTGATACCAGTCGCCGTCAATTTTCACCTGATCCCACGCGTGCTCTCCGTTTTCAGTTGAGTGTATAATCTTACATTCAATATCAAGTGCATCCATAAACAGCTTGAAGGTAGTTGCATCACCCACACAAATTACAGAATGATCATGAAAAAAGCCATATGGGTTAGCTGAATTATCAGAATCAGTATCTGAATCTGTAATCGCATTCAAAGAGCTTTCATCAAATCTTGTGTTCTTAAAGATATAATCATATACAGCCTTTTCTTTTTCGTAATCACTCATATTATCATTGATGAGCTCATCAATAGCTTCTTTCAGGCTGTCATGAATATATTTGTCTTTCTCATTCAGTTCAGAACTGTCGCCGCTTTTATATGCGTTGATAACAGCGCTGTCATCATAGATCTTGTGAATATCATACTCATATTCATACTCTTTATCATTATATTCATTAATGCTTTCCGAGAGCTTCTCTATCGTTGCAGACAGCTTGTCAATTTTCTTTTCCATAGCTTTTATTTCGCTGCTGTTATCCTTTACTTCCGTATCGGAACAGCCGCAGCAAAGCATCAGAGCGAGAATAGCTGCAATTACTTTTTTTGAATATATACTCACACGCACGTGTGTCACCTCATGCTATTATTTAGTTTTTCTTTAATACTGTCAGTATCATCCGACACTATCATTATCCAGAAGCCGTTTGTTTCATAAATCTGGGCAGATTCTAATTTAGGCATTTCTGACGGCTTGTAATTCTCAAACTGAGTTTTTCTGTTGCTTAGTCTTGCTTCAAGCAGATTTTTCGCCGAAGCACCTTCTTTAAGCTTTAATACTGACAGCTCATCGGCTGAGCCGTTATCACCGTAAGCAATAGCACCGTCAACTATTTCGTCATAGTCAATACCGTAAAGCTTTTTCGTATTTGATTTGAATATATCATCTGCATAATAAGCCTTTTCAGTCATATTATCAGCCGCTGCAGAGTTTATCAGTTCATCAGCCGATATTTCGACAGCTGTTGATGAAGACATACTCTCATTTGACGTTAAACTATCTTCTTTAGAATCGCTTTCTGCACAAGCTGTTAAACCAACAATTAACAGAGATGAAAGCAGAACACTTAATAGTTTTAGTTTCATGTTATCCCTTTCTATAAACATATATTGACAGTAAGAACATTATATCACTATAAGTTCTTACTGTCAATGATAGATAGTTAAATATTATTATTATATATCCGAGGATTTTTATACAAAATCATTACCAGGGCTTTACTGTTCCGACAATTTCGGATATGTTTGAAATGTTATTATCAATGCAGAACCTTTCAAGCCCTTCAATTACTTTTACAGGAGTAAAAGGATCAGCAAATATTGCAGCACCGATTTGTACCGCACTTGCTCCAGCCATCATAATTTCGACTGCATCTTCCCATGTTGCTATGCCGCCCATTCCCATTACAGGAATATTTACTGCATTTGCAACCTGCCATACCATTCTTACAGCTACAGGGAACACAGCAGGACCTGAAAGTCCGCCTACGTTGTTTTTGAGAATCGGTCTGCCGGTTTTTATGTCTATTCTCATTCCAAGCAGTGTATTAATGAGAGAAACAGCGTCAGCTCCGTTTGCTTCAACGCTTTTTGCTATCTCGGTAATGCTGGTTACGTTAGGGGAGAGCTTAACCATTAACGGCTTTTTAGTAGCCTCTCTGACAGCTTTTGTAACAGCACCGGCAACATTACAGTCAGTACCAAAAGCGGCTCCGCCCTGTTTTACATTAGGGCAGGAAATGTTTAGCTCTATCATTTCAACATCGGTCTCATCAACCTTAGCTGCAAGCTCAGCACATTCTTCTACGGTTGAGCCAGCAATATTAGCGATTACCACTATATCGCTCTTCCTGAGGTTTGGCAGTTCATAATTAATAAACTTATCAACACCGCCGTTCTGAAGACCTACAGAATTAAGCATTCCGCTTGGAGTTTCTGCAACTCTTGGACCGGGATTTCCTTCTCTTCTGTGCAGAGTTGTACCCTTAACAGAAATACCACCCAACATAGAAAGAGGATACAAGCTTTCGTATTCTCTTCCATATCCGTATGTACCGCTTGCAGGAATTACAGGGTTTTTGAATTTCACTCCGCAGAAATTAGTTTCAAGTCTGTTACTCATCAAAAACCACCTCCTCGCTGTTAAATACAGGTCCGTCTTTGCAAACGTGAGAATTGAACTCTTCTCCGTTTTTGACAGTTTTACATACGCATACAAGGCAAGCGCCTACACCGCAGGCCATTCTTTGCTCTAGTGAAACTTGACACTCTATATTGTATTCCTTACATATTGCTGTAACATTTTTAAGCATTACCATTGGTCCGCAGGAATAAACTATATCAGGTTTAGAAGCTTCTATTTCAGCTTTGAGAGCCTCGGTAACAAAGCCCTTTATTCCGGCCGAGCCGTCATCTGTACAGAGCACATTTTTAGCACCGATCGAAGTAATATCGTCTTGTAAAATTACTGCCGCCATATTTCTGAAGCCTGAAATAACAACCGCATTTTGACCGTACTTTTTTGCAATTGAAATCATTGGAGGAGTTCCTATTCCTCCGCCTACGCAAATTGCTTTTTTGCCCTTTTCAAGTACTTTGAAACCATTTCCGAGAGGAGCTATCAGGTCAATACTATCGCCTTTATTAAGCTCTGCGAGCTTTTCGGTTCCTTTTCCTCTGATCTCAAAAACCAGTCTGATAGTACCTTTTTCTTTGTCTATATTGCAGATAGAGATCGGTCTTCTGAGGAAGAACCCTTCTGCAGAGGCCTGGACAAATTGTCCCGGCTCAGCAAGCTCCGCGACCTCAGGACATAATATCTCAAAATCATAAATGCCTTTTGCAAGGTTTTTCTTTTCAATTATTTGGAAATTTCCCTGCTTGTACATCTTATCACTCCTGTCAGTAAATCTTTATATTATTATATCTCAAATAGAAGTGAATGTCAAGAATATGTATTTTGGATATTATTCTGTAATGAATGATTCAGCGACTGCATAGATAAATCTGCTGTTTGAAGGCTTAAATGATGGTGTGATAGCATAGATTCCGAAGTATTTAATAAGTTCGGTCTCAGGTATCTTGTCCCACGAGTTATTGACAACGGTTCTTATGCTTCTCTCAACAGAGCCAGTAGAAACCTTATGCTTTTTTGCAATCAAAGGATATATTGATTTTGTCAGACTCAGATTCTCATCTTGATTAGAGATTATAAGTTCAACAGCATCAATAAGATATTTATATCCTATATAGTTAGGTGCTACACAAAGCTCTCTGAGTGCAGTTCTGATACCTGATGCTTCTGACGCAGTATTTCTCTTTTTTGTTTTACCACAAGCTATATCTTCTAAAATGATTCTGCATATTTCATCTGTAGAATCTGTATGAGAAACTATGCGGTCAATACGTTCGGATACAGGATCAATGTCGCTGATTTTGTCGGGCGCTGAGTAGATAAGAGTATATGAGTGCCCGTAATTTTCATTGATATGCTTCAGAAGAGATTTCCTTTCTTTCATGCTTTGTTCTACGAAAAGCATATCGGGGCAGCAGCTTGAATATCTGCTGAGAAGTATAAACGGATCATCTTTTGCGGTAAACACAGTTAGTCCTTTGCTTTCCAGTTCTGCCTTGAGACCAAGTCTTTCATTCACGCTATTGTCAATCAGGATTGTTGTCATAAACTATCATTCTCCAAATAAAAAATAGTGCTTTCTTTTGAAAGCACTATAATTATACAATTTTATCCTGATAATTTCAATATAATTCGATATAATTTAACGAAATATCCATAATATATTCAGCTTTTGCGGAATGGCAGATGCCGCATTAATAGTTTGTTCACCAAAATTGTCGCTTTCTGTCGATATATTTATGATAATTGTCTGCTTTTGTCGATTATATCGCTTAGAACCGGAATTTAAATATTAAGATAAAAGATTTAAGTTCAAATTTATCCCATGAACTCAACTTTTCCGGAACTTCTGGCTTTCTCCATAACTTCATCAAAGTCATTGCAAAGCTTTGAGTACTTCAGCTTTTTATCAATGATTATTGCACCGCAGCGCATGGAAACTTCTACTTCTCCGCCGCTGTATGAAGTCTTTTCTCCATTATGGGTAATAACCTTTTCAGCTATGGACATAACATAATTCTTATCAAAGCTTTCGGTAATCATAACAAACTCATCTCCGCCCATTCTCAGACAGAGCATATTATCATCGGCTGCTTCATTGATGCGTCTGAACGCTTCGATCAGCACCATATCACCGGCTTTATTGCCAAGCTCATTATTAATTACCATAAGGTTCTGAACATCAAAGCAAAGTACATAAGTACCTGACTGTGATCTTAAATAGTCATAGAATTCGCTTACATCAAACTTTTTATTATTCATAATAACATCTCCTTCAAGATATTCGGGATTGAGCCTCGGGAAGAGTATGGCATTTCCCTTCCACTCCTTTTTGAAGCGGGAAGGGGAGATGCCCCATACATTAGTAAAGGCTCTTGTAAACACCTCATGAGAGTTATAGCCGTACTTCATTGCAGCATCAAGAACAGAAATGTCATTCTGGAGCATATCCTTGCCGGCAAGAGTTATTCTTCTCTTGGTAATATACTCTTTGATGCTGAGATGTGTACAGTATTTCCACGTTTTCTGTAAAGAAGACAGCGAACAGTAGCAATTTGAAGCAATATCGTTCTGAGAAAATTCATCGGTAAGATGTGCTTCGATATAGTCGAGCGCTGTTACAAACAGAATGAAGCTGTTCTCATAAACTCTCATAAAAATCTCCTGATAAGTAACGTTACTATGATAATACTATAACATAATTATAATGAGATTTCTTGATTTTTTGAGTAAAATACATAATTACCCACTCAAATTCCGAACGGATATATGTTATTACTCAGGGAGTGCAATCTTAGGAAGGAAAGAAATAATATCCTCCTTCATTCTGATAACCTCACGTCTTGCAGCTTTTGCAAAGTCTTTTTCGTCACAGTCCTTTTCTTTCTTGTAGGCGCACATTACACCTCTTGATGAGTTTACAATAGCACCGAGACCGTTTTTGTCAAATGCGTGAGAAACGCCCTCAGCGCCGCCGCCCTGAGCACCGTAGCCGGGCACAAGGAAGAATGTATGAGGCAGAGCAGCACGCATTTCTGTAAGCTGCTCAGGATATGTAGCGCCAACTACAGCACCAACACCTGAATAGCCGTATTTACCCATATCGTTTTTACCCCAGCGTTCGCACATATCGCCGACAGTAGCATAAACAGTCTTGTTACCGATCATAAGGTCCTGAAGCTCTCCGCTGGATTTATTTGAAGTTTTTACAAGCACATAAATGCCCTTATCGTATTTTTTGCACATCTCAAGCAGCGGGTCAATTCCATCAGAGCCAAGATATCCGTTTACGGTAAGTGCATCAGCACCGAATGCTTCTACGCTTTCGCCGCCAACGTCAGTAAGACCAAGATGAGCAGCAGCATACGCTTCCATTGTAGCGCCAATATCGTTACGTTTTCCGTCAGTGATGACAAACATTCCTTTTTCTTTAGCGTACTGTATTGTCTTGTAAAGAGTCTTTACGCCTTCATATCCATACATCTCATAATATGCTGCCTGAGGCTTTATTGCGGGGCAGATATCATGGATCTCGTCTATGATTTCTTTATTAAACTGCAGAATTGCTCTGGCAGCACCTTTTAGAGTCTTGCCATACTTTTTGAACTTTTTAGCCTTGATATACTCAGGCACATACTCAAGCTTCGGGTCAAGTCCTACAACCGAAGGATTCTGAGTTTTTACAATGTTTTCTATAAGTCTGTCAAAAGCCATTTTTATACCTCTTTCTGATAATTATAGCTGATATACGAGTTTTCCGCCGCAAATAGTATACAGGTTCTTACCCTTGAGCTTTTCACCTTTAAACACCGTGTTCTTGCTTTTTGAATTAAGCTCAGATGGTATTACCTCCCACTCAAGATCGGGATCAAAAATGCAAAGATCAGCGGTCTGTCCGACTTCGATTTTAACAGGAGGAATGCCCATGATCTTTCTGGGGTTAATCGACATTATCTGAGCAATTTTTGAGAGATCAGCTTTTCCTGTATGATAAAGCTTTGTAAGTGTAGCAGCAAGAGATGTCTCAAGGCCGACTACGCCATTAGGAGCTTTCTCAAAATCAGCTTTTTCTTCGGCTGAATGAGGAGCATGATCTGTGATTATACAGTCAATAGTTCCGTCAAGAACTGCCTCTAAAACAGCCTTTCTGTCATCCTCTGTTCTGAGAGGTGGCGACATTCTGAAGTCAGCATCTCTTGCAAGAAGTTTTTCATCAGTGAAATAGAAATAATGCGGAGCTGTTTCACAGGTTACTTTTACACCGTCATTTTTAGCCGCACGAATTATATTCACGCTTCCTCTTGTGGATACATGACAAATGTGTATTCGGGCATTACAGCTCATCGCAAGACAAATCTCACGAGCAGTTATATAATCCTCGGAAGCTCTATCCATGCCTTTAACACCAAGCTGCTCAGATATTCTGCCCTTATTCATAATACCGCCGTTGATGATTTTAAGGTCCTCACAATGAGAAGCAACAAGCAGACCGTTTTCATTTGTTTTTTCTATTGCCTGTCTCATTATTTCTGCATTCTCAACAGGTCTCCCGTCATCGGAGATCATTTTAACTCCAGCGGCAATAAGCTCTTCATAATCGCAGAGCTCTTCACCCATCATACCTTTGGTAACGCAGGCAATCGGATAGATATTAATACCCGTCTGACGAGCCTTATCAATTATGTATCCGACCTTTTCGGCGTTGTCAATTGCAGGCTTTGTATTAGGCATACAAGCAACACCTGTAAAGCCGCCAGCCTTTGCAGCATTAGCGCCTGTTATAAGATCCTCTTTATAGGTCAGACCGGGGTCACGGAAATGAACGTGCATATCAAACAGCCCGGGCAGAACACAAAGTCTGCCCTTGCCGTCAATTACCCTGCTGAACTCAGCATCTGATTTTCCGATCTTTTTGATTATACCGTCTGATATCTCAATATCAGTGATTTCATCAAGACCGCATTGAGGATCACAAACATAAACGTTCTTTATCAGTAATTCCATAAGTTTTCAGGCATTAAAAGCCATCCTCCGTTCTATTTTAGTTATGTCCACTGTAGAACGACTCGCCATAGTTCTCTCTGTCGCAGCTATAAACGAGATCGGTATTCTCGATAATAAACTTACAGCTTGCCTTCTTTTCTTCATCGGGAATATCTTTATTTTCCTTATCAGGGAGCTCAAGGCTCTTATAGGAAATAGTAGAGAAAAAGCCGAGCTTTGTACCAAGATCATAGGACTTGTCTATTTTATTTGGCTTAAAGAGAATCTGTATTCTGTGATTATCTTCATCAATCTTGAACCAACCCTCAGCTATAGTGTGAGTGTCCTTGCCCTTTTTGTTAACCTCAGTCATTTTGAAAGCACCGGTTTTGTTCATAGCAAATCTGATACCCTGATCTTCATCAAGCCACGAACCGTAAATAAGCTCTCTCGAATCTCCCGATTTTGAAGGCTGACTGAAAATGTAAGTGCACACAAAAATTGCTGCAATTGCAATGATAAGGAAAATAATTCCTAAAATTGTAGATATAATCTTCTTTGCCAGACTTGGTTTCTTCATTGTAAAGACCGCCTTTCGTTTACTTCTTTATTTCGAGGATAGCACCTCTGTTGCCTGATGTTACAAGTGAGGCATATCTTGCAAGATAGCCTGTTGTAATCTTAGGCTCTCTGGGCTTCCAGTTTTTGCGTCTTTGTGCAAGAACATCATCGGAAACCTTAAGCTCTAAACTGCAGTTATCTATGTCGATAGCAATTATATCGCCCTCTTCCACAAGTGCGATAGGTCCGCCGACTGCAGCCTCAGGAGAAACGTGACCGATAGATGCGCCCTTTGTAGCACCGCTGAATCGACCGTCGGTAATGAGAGCAACTGTAGAGCCCAGACCCATTCCTGCAATAGCAGATGTAGGATTAAGCATTTCTCTCATTCCGGGGCCGCCCTTAGGACCTTCGTATCTGATAACAACAACGTCACCTTCAACGATTTTACCGCCTCTGATAGCAGCGATAGCCTCTTCTTCACTGTCAAATACTCTTGCAGGACCTTCATGCTGAAGCATTTCAGGTGCAACCGCTGATCTCTTTACTACACAGGTATCAGGAGCAAGGTTGCCCTTTAGAACTGCGATACCGCCTGTCTGTGAGTAAGGATTATCAATAGGTCTGATGATCTCAGGATTTCTGTTTACAACTCCGCTGATATTTTCACCTACAGTTTTGCCTGTAACAGTGATACAGTCGGTATTTATAAGATCCTTCTTGGAAAGCTCATTAAGAACTGCATAAACTCCGCCTGCTTCGTTAAGGTCCTCCATATAAGTATGACCTGCAGGAGCAAGGTGACAAAGGTTCGGAGTTCTCTTGGAGATCTCATTAACAAAATCAAGATCAAGCTCTATTCCGCATTCATGAGCTATTGCAGGTAGATGGAGCATGGAATTTGTGGAACATCCGAGAGCCATATCAGCAGTGATCGCATTGATGAAGGCATCTTTTGTCATTATATCTCTTGGTCTTATATTCTTTCTGTACATTTCCATAACCTGCATACCTGCACGTTTTGCAAGCTTTATCCTTTCGGAATATACAGCAGGGATAGTTCCGTTTCCTCTGAGACCCATACCGATCACTTCGGTCAGGCAGTTCATAGAGTTTGCAGTATACATTCCGGAGCAGCTTCCGCAGGTAGGACATGCCTTGTTCTCAAATTCCTCAACGTCGTCAAGAGTAAACTTTCCTGCATTATATGTACCGACAGCCTCGAACATACTGGAGAGGGAAGTCTTCTTTCCCTTTACGTGTCCTGCAAGCATAGGACCGCCCGATACGAAAACAGTAGGAACATTAACTCTTGCAGCTGCCATAAGCAGTCCCGGTACATTTTTGTCGCAGTTAGGCACCATAACGAGCGCATCAAAGTGATGAGCCAGAGCCATACACTCTGTAGAGTCAGCGATAAGGTCACGGGTAACGAGCGAATACTTCATTCCTACGTGACCCATAGCGATACCGTCACAGACAGCGATCGCAGGGAATACAACAGGTGTTCCGCCTGCCATTGCAACACCGAGCTTAACAGCTTCAACTATCTTGTCGATGTTCATGTGACCCGGTACTATCTCATTGTATGAGGATACAATACCAACGAGTGGTCTTTTCATTTCCTCGGCTGTCATACCGAGTGCATTAAACAGTGATCTCTGCGGAGCCTTATCTACTCCGTCACAAAAAAATGATTTTGATTCTGACATAATAATTACCTTCTTTTATTATAGTTTTTTCTGCAAAGCAGATGAAATTTTATCAAAGCATTGGAGTTTCGCCCGGTGCAGGACTGGCGTTAAGCATAATGCTTGTCGCTTTAACAGTAAGATATGGTATATAGTTTGAGATATAGCTTGCACTTTTCTCGATCTCTTTAGTGTATTTTTGAATCTGACTCGGCTGCGGTCTGTATGATGTTATCATTTTGGCACAATTGGCTTTGAAATCAGCTTCTAAAATCTTCTTGATAGCATCATATTTCTGTCTTACGCTCACCTCAACACGAACCGTTCCATGACCTGCAAGTCTTACAGTTTCGTTGTTGCAGTCAGCGTAAAGGATAGCACTGTTAAAACCTATTTTGACAGTTGTTTCAACGCCCGGTTCAATATAAACAACCTCTTCTTTAGGCGTGCTTACAGGAGCACTTGCCTGCGGCTGAGCAGGAACCTGATTGTTTACAGGTGCCGCTGTGCCGGCATCAGGTGCAGGAGCAGCCTGTGCATTATTCTCGGGCTTTTTTATGCCCTCCTTGAATTTAGTTTTATCAGCTGAGCCGTTTATTTTTCCGTCATCTAAAAAGTCAGCAAGCTTATCCAGTAATCCCATATTTACCTCTCCTTATTGAGTCCTAAGAATGCAGCACCTATAATGCCTGCATCATTTCCAAGTTTAGCAATAACGATCTCAGTGTTTTTAGCTGAGTTCTTTGTGTATATTTCCTTGGCAACAAGCTCTTTCAGCGGCAGAAGCAGCGGATCGCCCTCGTTGCATACACCGCCGCCAATACATAGAATGTCGGGCTGGAAAATATTTATCGTGTTTGTGATACCGCAGGCAAGATAACGAATGTACTTATCAACTACCTCTTTACCGGCTTTGTCTCCTGCTCTCATAGCGTTGAAAGCTGTTCTTGCAGAGATTTTTCCGTCTTCCTCGTTCATTTTCCACATAATTGAGTTCTTATCATCAAACATAGCTTCCTTTGTCATTCTGACAAGGCCTGTAGCTGATGAGAACACCTCAAAGCAGCCCTTTCTTCCGCAGGTACACTCAGGACCGTTGGGGTCGATTACAGTATGACCGATCTCAGCTCCCGCAAAGTTAAAGCCTGAGTATATTTTTCCGTTAATAATGATTCCGCCGCCTACACCTGTTCCAAGTGTAATGCATACTGCATCATTGGCACCCTTTGCAGCACCTGCTACATACTCGCCGTAAGCTGCAGCGTTTGCATCATTCTCAACGTAACAAGGCTTGCTGATGTGTGTCTGCATAAGTTTAACTACAGGAAAGTTCAGAAAGCCGAGATTGTTTGAATACTCAATAATTCCCGTATCTGAGTTTGCAGTACCCGGTGTTCCGATACCAACCGACTCGATATCCTCAACTGTCAGTCCTGCCTGTTGTGTTGCTTCCATAGCAACCTTTGCCATGTCTGCACAAATGTCCTCTGCCGGTCTCGGGAGATTAGTTTTGCAGGTAGCCTTTGAGATTATCTCAAAGTTTTCATTTACCACTCCTGCCTTGATATTTGTTCCGCCGAGATCAATACCGATATAGTATTTCATACTATTCCTCCATATAAAAATAATTATTGATTCTCATCATCATATTCATGAAAATTGATTTCTTCCTTTACGGATTCGGGCTTTTTAGCTTCTATTCTTTTTTCTATTTCTCCGTAAGCAAGAAGATAAACAACTTCAAGAACAAAAGCGAGTAAAATAATCAGCCAGATGCTTATATCTGTGAAAATGCCCAGAAGCACCGCAAGCACGATAATAAGGATTTCTCCGATTTCTTTTTTCGGGTCAAAGCTTAAATTAGCAAACATATTATTCACCTAGTCGATTTTAGTTAATACGAAAGTACATTTGCCTTCTACCGAATACTCACCGCTTCCTGCCGAAAGGAAAATGCTGTCGCCCTTAACTGCAGAAACGCTTTCTCCTGCACATCTGATAGCAGGCTCGCCGTCAAGCACAAGCAGGCTGTTGAAAGATGTCTCATCAGCATTAAGCACTGCTTTATCCTGAATATTTACCCTGTAGGTGGTGAAGTATTCACATTTTGCAAGAAGCTTAATATCATAGCCGTCTTTCTTTTCAACAGGAGTTTCAGGATACTGTTCAGCAGGTGCAAGCTTAGTAACATCTTTAGCCTTCTCGATATGAAGCTCTCTTGGCTTGCCGTCTTTGCCTACTCTGCCATAATCGTAAATTCGATAAGTAGTATTGGAGTTCTGCTGTATCTCAGCTATGAGAATACCCTTGCCGATAGCATGAAGTGTTCCCGATCTTATAAAGAAAACATCTCCCTTGTGAACAGGAACATTGTTAGTTACCTCAAGGAGTGTATTGTTCATTATCCTTTCTGCGAACTCTTCCTTGCTAATCTCGTGCTTAAAGCCATAGAGAAGCTCAGCTCCATCGTCACAGTCAACGACGTACCACATTTCGGTCTTTCCATATTCGCCCTCAACTCTCTGAGCATATTCATTATCAGGGTGAACCTGAACAGAAAGGTTATCCTTGGCGTCAATAAGCTTTATAAGGATAGGGAAGTTTTCAAATCGCTCGCAAGCAGAGCCAAGTACAGCCTTGCCCTCTTTTTCAATATACTGAGACAGTGTAAGCCCTTTGAACTGACCATCAGATATTACGCTTTCTCCGTCTTTGTGACAGGAAAGCTCCCAGCTTTCAGCAACCTTATCATAGTCGCATTTCTTTCCGTACTCATCACGAAGTCTTGTGCCGCCCCAGATATAATCCTTGAATGCAGGGGATAATTTGAATAATGCCATATTTTTATGCACCGAAAACGGTGTTCCTCCTTCCGAAAGATATATTTATACCTTTATATAATAACACATTTTACTAGTCAAGTCAACATTTTTTCAATAAATCTGAAATATTTCTGTTATTATAGATAATTAATAACAGATGCTCTGGGAGAAATACAGATTTGTTCTTTACTTTTATTGAAATCTATGTTATAATATCTAGTAATGAGTTTATTTATCGAAAGGAAAAACAATGAAATACTATTTTGATTGTGACAGGTGGGGAAGCTGTTTCAGTGTTCCTGCAAGTGTAGCTGAAAGACATCTGAAGCTTTGTGATCCTGCCTTTCTTAAGGTTCTTATATATGCGTTGTCACAGAACAGTCATGAGCTTGATTCAGCTGTGATTGCTGATTCCTGCGGTGTGCCTGAAAAGACTGTTGATGATGCCGTAAAATACTGGAGGTCAAACGGAGTTCTGACGTCAGGGAGAACGCCGGAAGCTGTCTCTGCTGTTGAAACACAGCAGGTAGGTGCTGTCAGGGCATTTGACCCTACAAAAAATTCTGTAAGCAAAAAGCTTGCTGTAAAGTACACGAATTCTGAAATACTTGAAAAAACCAAATCTGACAAACAGCTAGCACAGCTTCTTAATGAGATTCAGTCTGTATTTGGAAGAACCATAAATTCAACTGAGCAGGGTGAGCTTATTGCCCTATATGAATTTTATGGCTTTGATGCAGCGTCTATTCTTCTTACGGCGCAGTACTGTGTATCATTAGACAAAACCCGTGTTGCTTATCTTGTTACTGTTATGAGAAACTGGTATGAGCAGGATATTTTGAGTTATCAGCAAATTGAGAAGGAAATAATCAGAGTTTCTGCTGTTAAAAAGTACGAAAACAGGTGCTTATCGGCTTTTGGTATCACTTCAAAGCCAACTCCTACTCAGCTTGAATATATCAGGACATGGAAGGATATGGGCTTCACTGTTGAAATGCTGGAGATTGCTTATAATAAGTGCATGGATAATATCAATAAGCTTAATTTTAAGTACATAAACACTATACTTACTGATTGGGCATCTCATAGTATCACTACACCAACTCAGGTCACTGCTGTGGACAGCAAATTCAAGGGCAGGAATAAGGCAAGTGTTTCAAATGAAAAGAATTCCTATGACCTTGAAGAATTTGAACGCTTTGCAAAGGATTTTGATCTTAGCAGATCTAAAAAGAATGACTGACGGAGATAGATATGAATTACACAAAAAATGCCTATGAGCGTGCAGAACGAACACTTGCAATCAGGAAAAAGACCGCTTATTCCGAACAAAAGGAAAGATACGCAATAGCAGTTAAGGCTGTTCCCGAGATAGCTAAAATGCTGAGCGTGCTTGATAAGAAAAGGTTTGAGCTTCTTAGTCAGATAGGAGCAGGAAAGAATAAGGCATCATCAGTTGTATATGAGCTTAAAACTGAAACCGAAACGATAAACCGTGCGATTTCTGAGCTTCTTGTTTCTAATGGGTTCCCTGAGGATTATATAGAATATAAGTTTACCTGTGAGAAATGCTATGATACAGGGTTTCGTGACGGAAACAGATGCAGCTGTATGACAGAGCTTCTTACAAAGTATACTATTGAAGAATTAAACGAGTTTTGTACTTTGAAGCTTCATAGTTTTGATGAATTCAGGCTTGATTATTATCCGGAAAAAGACCAGAACGGAGAAGAGCCAAGAAAGCGTATGGAGCTTGTATTTAATAACTGCATTCAGTATGCGAAAAACTTCAGTCTGAATTCTGAATCTCTGTTTTTCTATGGTAAGACCGGTCTCGGAAAGACGTTTTTGTCATCATGTATAGCATCGGAGCTTATGAAAAAAGGGTTTACAGTTGTGTTCTTTTCTGTACCCTCTTTGTTTACCAAGCTTGAGGATGAGCACTTTGGCAGAGCAGATACAAAAACTATGGAACTTCTTTTGTCTGCTGATCTTGTTATACTTGATGATCTCGGCTCTGAATTCAAAACGCAGTTTACTGAATCAAAGCTATATGAAATAGTAAACGGAAGGCTTAACCTCGAAAAGCCGCTGATCCTATCTACTAATCTTTCTGTCGGAGAGCTTCAGAAAATGTATAATGAGAGGCTGATTTCCAGAATTATAATGCAGTATGCGCCTATAAAGTTTATAGGCAGTGATATCAGGCAGATTATGAGACTTAATAACTACAGATAATAATAAAGCCATTGTCCGATAAGGGCAATGGCTTTTGTATTAAACCTTTGCAAGACCGTTTTTGATATCCTCAATAATATCATCAACATTTTCAAGACCAACCGAGAAACGAACCATTCCGCCATTGATACCGGCAGCAACGAGCTGTTCATCGGTAAGCTGTCTGTGAGTTGCAGATGCGGGGTGCAGCACACAGGTTCTTATGTCAGCAACGTGAACTTCGTTAGAGGCAAGCTTCAGGCTGTCCATAAATCTTACAGCTGCAGGCCTTCCTCCCTTGATTACAAATGAGATAACTCCTGCTGAGCGTCCGCCGAGATACTTAACTGCTCTGTCATGGTATTTGTCACCCTCAAGTGCAGGGAAGGTAACGCTCTCAATTTTGTCAGACTCTTTTAAGAACTTAGCGACCTTGATAGCGTTCTCGCAGTATCTGTCCATTCTGACGGGAAGTGTCTCCAGCCCGAGATTGAGCAGGAAAGAAGAATTAGCAGCAGGGTAGCAGCCAAAGTCTCTCATAAGCTGCATTCTTGCCTTTACAATGTATGGAGCAAACGGATACTTTTCTGTGTAAACAGTTCCGTGATAGCTCTCATCAGGTTCAGTCATGCAGGGGAACTTGCCCTGAGTCCAGTCAAACTTTCCGCTGTCAACAATAACACCGCCGACCTGAACAGCATGACCGTCCATGTATTTTGAGGTAGAGTGGATAACTATATCAGCACCCCACTCGATAGGTCTGCAAAGATATGGTGTTGCAAAAGTATTGTCAACAATAAGCGGAACACCGTTCTGGTGAGCACACTCAGCCCACATCTCAATATCAAATACGGTCAGTGCAGGATTTGCGATAGTCTCACCAAATACAGCCTTTGTATTAGGCTTGAAGGCAGCCAGCAGTTCTTCCTTGGTTGCATCAACATCAACGAAGATGCACTCTATTCCCATTCTCTTAAGTGTAACAGCAAAGAGATTTATTGTTCCGCCATATATAGAGGACGAGGAAATAAAGCTGTCGCCTGCCTCACAGATATTGAGGATAGACAGCAGTGAAGCAGCCTGTCCCGAAGATGTACACATAGCAGCGACACCGCCCTCAAGAGCAGCGATCTTTTTCTCAACAGCATCAGTAGTAGGGTTTTCAAATCTTGAATAGATAAGGCTCTTGGTAGGGTCATCGAAAACAGCAGCTACGTCATCGGTCGAGTCATAAACGTATGTCGTGCTCTGAACTATCGGAACGACTCTCGGTTCTCCGTTTTTAGGTGTGTAGCCCTCGTGAAGGCATTTTGTTTCAAATTTCATATAATACAGTCCTTTCGGTTTTATATTTCACTAATGTTTACTCTGCTCATACTGACAGCACTTTCCATTGAAATGCGCACAAGCTCATTGCCGTCAGTGTTCTGTCTGATGAAAGCCATAAGCATTTTGGTGAGTGCGGCACCGAAAACAATATGCAGCTCACCCACCTCGCAATACTGCATTGCAAGTGCAGACATAGGTGCCCAGAGCATTTTAAGATAGCTCTGCATTGTATCTCCTGTCTTGACTCCTCGGACAGTTCCGAAGCTTTCGTTTCCTGCTGCCGTGGACACATACCCCAGTATCTCATTGATGTCAGGCATTTCCGTGGATACTCTGCTGAGCATTGCCCATATAGAATAGCCCTCACCTATCAGGAGCTTATCTGTCAGTTCCCCGAAATAGTAGTGCCTGCCCGATCTGTCAGAGAATATCTCAAACACATCTTCTACAGCCATTTTAGCAGTAATAATATATTTTGATCGTATATCTGCCTGACAAGCATAGCCTGCAAGGCAGCCCATAGCTGATACCGCTGACTGTGGGTGCAGCTGTCCACCGACAGACATTGCACTGACCAGCCTTTGAACAACAGCATCTGAGCCAAGCTTTATCTTGTTGTTATCCATTAAACGTTGATCTCCGCAACATCATCGGAAACACCGTTTGCTTCAATTACAGGCTTTACACAGTTTTCAATGAACTCATCTACCTGCTGAGGGCATCTGCCGATGTAGTTTTCAGGCTGCATTATCTTTTCAAGCTCTTCAAGAGTGATGTTGAACATCGGGTCAGCGGCGATAAGCTCAGCGAGGTTGTTTTCAAGCCCCTCAGCCTTAACATGAGCACCTGCCTCCATCGAAAGAGTTCTTATACGCTCATGCAGTTCCTGACGGCTTGCTCCTCTCTCACAGCAGTCCATAATGATGTTTTCTGTAGCCATGAAGGGCAGCTCAGCCATTACACGCTTGCGGATTATCTTCTCATAAACTACGAGACCGTTAGCAGGGTCAGTAACATTGAGCATTATGTTAAGTATAGCATCAACTCCGAGGAAAGCCTCAGCAACAGCGATACGCTTGTTAGCTGAATCATCGAGAGTTCTCTCAAACCACTGAGTACCTGCTGTAAATGCAGGATTGAGAACATCTACCATGACATATCTTGCCAGTGAGCAGATACGCTCATCTCTCATTGGGTTGCGCTTATATGCCATAGCGGAAGAACCAATCTGAGTTTTCTCAAAAGGCTCTTCGATCTCCTTGAAGCTCTGTAAAAGTCTAATATCATTTCCGAACTTCATAGCAGACTGAGCAATTCCTGCAAGAGCCTGACAAACAGCGAAGTCAACCTTTCTTGAATATGTCTGACCTGAAACAGGAACAACAGCATCAAAGCCCATTTCCTCAGCAATGAGTCTTTCAAGCTCTTTTACCTTATCTGTATCACCGTGGAAAAGCTCCATGAATGAAGCCTGAGTACCTGTTGTACCCTTTGAACCAAGAAGCTTCAGCCTTCCGAGCTGGAAATCAAGATCTTCAAGGTCCATAAGCAGCTCGTTGCACCAAAGAGTAGCTCTCTTTCCGACAGTAGTTAGCTGAGCAGGCTGCAGATGTGTATAAGCAAGGCAGGGAAGTGCCTTATATTTATCAGCGAACTTTGCAAGCTGGTCAATTACCTTAACAAGCTTTCTTTTGACTACCTGCATAGCATCTCTCATAATGATTACGTCCGTATTATCACCAACATAGCAGCTTGTCGCACCAAGGTGAATAATACCCTTTGCATTCGGGCAGGCATCACCATAAGTATGAACGTGAGCCATTACATCATGGCGGAATTTCTTTTCATATTCAGCTGCCTTTTCATAGTCGATATCATCGATATGAGCTTCAAGCTCATCGACCTGCTCCTGAGTAACACCAAGTCCGAGTTTCATTTCAGCTCTTGCAAGAGCTACCCAGAGCCTTCTCCATGTAGTGAATTTCTTGTCAGCAGAGAAAATGAACTGCATTTCCTTGCTTGCATAACGTGTGCAGAAGGGGCTTTCATAACTATTTGTCATAATAAATCTGTCCTTTCAAAGATAAACTGTAAAAATACAAAACTATTATATCACATATCGAACAGTATTTCAAGTAAAAATGCAAAAAAATATCCCCCTGCAAAACAGGGGGATAAAAAGCGTATTACTGCTTGTCCTTATCATCAAAGATATCGCCGCACTGTGGGCAGAACTTCGGAGGATTATGAGGATCCTCGGGAACCCAGCCGCACTTATCGCACCTATAGAGAGGTGCATCTGCAGGCTTAGGCTGACCGCAGTTCTGGCAGAACTTGCCCTGATTTACAGTACCGCAGGTACAGGTCCAGCCTTCAGCTGCGGGAGCTGCAGGAGCAGGAGCCGGCATAGGCTTACCGCAGTTCTGACAGAATTTTCCTGTATTCTGATTGCCGCACTCGCAGGTCCAGGCATTAGGATCCTGAGCAGGAGCCTGAGGTGCCTGCTGCTGAGGAGGCTGCTGATAAGCTCCTCCCATACCGCCCTGAGGTGCATTACCGTTAGGATTGTAGCCGTTCGGGTTGTAGCCCTGAGCTCCACCGGGATTTCCGTAGAAGCCGCTGCTCATCTGCTGAGCATTCTGGTTGAATGAGTTGCCTGCAAAGCCCATTCCCATAAAGCCTGTGAAAGCGCCTGCGGAGTTGCCTGCTGCTGTCTCACGAGCTCTGTTGATCGACATTGCATCCAGAGCGCCAAGTCTGCCGTTACGCATAGCAGCATCTGCCTCCTGGAACTGGCTGATCTTCTTCTTGCTCTCTTCGTCAACATTGAGTTCTACTGAAAGGCTCTTGAGCTGTACACCCTTATCAGTCCACTTATCGGTGAGCTGCTCATTCATTATATCAGCGAGCTCATCAGCATAAGCAATTATCTGATCGTAGGGGATCATTTTCTTTGAAAGCTCAGAGATACATCTGCCGAACTTAGGCTTCATATCAGTCTTGAGCTGGCTCATGAAGGTAGCACCGTCGCCTGAATCGCTTACAAACGGCTGGCTGATGTCATGAATATTGTTCTCATAGAAAGCTACCGGGTCAACTATTTTGAGCTCGAACTCACCGTGTCCCTGAGCGTTCAGAGTGAGGTTCATCTCACCGTCACGGAAAGGCACGTTGCCAAAGCCAATCTTGTTGCCTACCAGAGGTCTGAGGTTGATGTAAACAAGACGCATTGTGTGCTTAGCCATACCGCCTGCTACAAAACGTCCTCCGATATCTTTAAGTGAAGGGATAAAATCCTTCAGACCGCCGCCGAGAAGCGAAGGTGCAGTTGTAGAATCATATCTGTACTGGCCTGCGAGTTCATTATCAGTTGCAACTACAAGGTCATGAACCTTGCCGTCCTCAACGAGCAGAGCTGCCTGATTGATAGCAACATCAAATACAGAGCCGTTTGAGATGTAAGATTCAGTTCCTTTCTTATTGCTTCCTCCTCTTACGTTGCTCACATTAGTTCCGGCAATACACATTGTTGTCTGTCCCATACCGTCACAGCGGAAGTATTCTGTCCATTCATCGGCAAGTTTTCCGCTGACAGCACCGATGGCTGCTTTAATTAAACCCATAGTGATTCTTCCTTTCTTAAATAATTATATAGTCAGATCAATATGATCTAAAGCTATCTTAGTTTCAATATCTTATTGACTTTCCATGTTCTTTCAACAGATATCTCCTGATTAGCAAGTCCTCCTCCGCAGTATTCGCAGAACTTATTCTTGCCTATTGCTCTGATAGGAGCTCCGCAGTAAGGGCATCTGAGACTTGCAAGCTCTCCGTCGCCCTCATCAGTAAGATAATACACATATTTTGCAGAGTAAATGTGCTGCTGGAGCATTTTCTTGGGCGGCTTATATTCAAGAGCCGCCTGATAGGTTATAACTGCTTCAGTATCATGCTTTCTGTAGTCGCTCATTGCGACATTGTGTATCTTTACTCCCTCATACTTGATATTATTAGTATCAAGCATAGCCTCGACTTCAAGCACCAGAGCATCGGTACAGTACTGTCTGAGCCTGTCGGCACCGGTACCTTCGTTCAGGACAGCAAAATATGTAGCTATCGCAGAACGTACTATCTGACCTGCATAGTCGGCATCAAATCCGGGGAAGTCCCTTTTGACCCTTTGTCTCATAAGGCCCTCAGCACCCGAAATGGACAATGGACGGGTAGCAGCATCATCAGTTGCTTTTATAACCTTGTCTATAAGCTCTGAAGTCTTTTTTACACCCTTACCTATCTTTACTGCGGCAAATACACCAACTACCGCACCAATAACTCCAAGGGTTATTTTAATTATAAGTACAGATGTCATTTATAATTAATTACTCCGTTCATTTCAATATACCGCCTATCAGTGCACCCAGCACTCCGCCGCCGACAGCACCGATAAGTGAATATATAGTTAATTTGATTTTATCTATAGGAAGGTTTCCTATAAATTTACCTGTCTGACCGTTCATAGCAAAGAAATAAGGCTTTTCCTCATAGGTTGTATAAAACAGCCATGTAGGAAGCATTGCATACTCGACCTTTTCGATCTTTGTATTCTTATTATATACATTTACATTAACGTGGTCATATTTACAGGTGCTTACAAGTGCATCCTTAGTGGTATTTTCTATTCTTTCCTGAGCTCTGGGATAGCATTTCTCCTTGTCTTCATCATATCTCTCTGCAAGATAGCCCGAAAGATAGCCTGCATTAAATGGTTTCATTTCAGAAAAGTCATAAGGCTCAATCGAATCCATAGCATCGTCTTCTGTCTTTGAAGAGCCGTCAACAGGCACTTTCTCAAATGAGAGAGAGCCGTCTCTCAGGACATCATAGTATTTTTTCTCAGTATACTCATAATTTCCCTGAGTCCATTTCTTTTCATCATAGCACTCACATTTGATGTTTCCATGACAAGTGCCTGAATAAAGCCAGAAAGGAATATACACACCCTGAAGCTTATCAACTACAGAGTTTACATCGAAATTCTTTGGAGTAAGAGGCTTCTTTGCAAATGCAGCAAATGAGCTCATACACTTATCCTTAGGAATCTTGAATGGAATAATGTACTGAGGAGCAAAATCATTAATGATCTGTTCGCCCATTACAACAGAGTTTCCGCAGTATACACATACTGTTGCGGCAGTAGAACGGTCAGTTATAATCTCTGACCCGCAATGCGAGCAGGTATACTTTACAAGGTTATTACCAACAGTTCCGTCATTTGACTGTGTATACTCACCCGCTTCGAGTTCTTCGTGCTTCTGAACGTTTTCCTCAGTAAGAGCATCAGCCTTCTGATTCTCCATAGCAGCAGTAAGCTCTTCAAGCGAGAATTTATCATCACAGTATTCACAATGGAAGCAGTTTTCACTTGCTGTCCAGAAAATCTCAGCGCCGCAGGTAGGGCACTTATATGAAATATTAGCCATAAATACCCTCCTTAATCATTTCTGATTTTTCTCTTATCAGTTGTTGTTCTGACATAATTGTCATACTGACGCATAAGATCAAGGTCTGAGTTTACATACTTATCAGCCTTTGTTGCGTGGTGTTTTGTACGGCTCATACTAACAAGCACTGCACCTGTAATCAATCCGCCAAGCAGTGCTCCTATAACACCGCCGACTGCACCGTTTGAAGAGCCGCTGTCGGCATAAGCCGTTACAGGCTGAAAAAATGTGCTGATGCTGATTGTAGCGAAGCCGAGAGTTCTTAGAATTTTATTATACATAAGAGATAATTCTCCTGAGAAGCAGGAGTTCCTCCTTTCGATAAGATGTGTTCAAATATAAGAAAATATAAGATAATATTACACAAATTAAGATTACCACAAATTCGTCTGTATGTCAAGAACTTTTTATCAAATTGTAACAGAAAAGTCATACATGTAGCTTTTAGTCAGAATTTCAGAACATAGATACAGTGAACCGCATATAAGTATGAGACTGTCGGTCTCGCCCCTGACTAATTCATTAACCGTATCGGATATACTTTTTTCGCATGGTTTAGCATCTGCACCTAGATTACGCAGTGTCTCTGCAAGCTTTACCTTGTTTTCTGCACGTTCGGAGAAACCGTCACAGGTGTAAAAACAGTCAACAACATCTATAAGATTTTTAAGTGCGCTTTCAATGTTTTTATCTCTGCACATTCCGATAACAGCTTTACAGGGGCTTTTTCCGCAGGCACGGATAGTTGAAGCCAGTGCTGACATTCCATCAGGGTTATGAGCGCCGTCAAGAATAACAAGGGGCTGTTTTGACAAAACCTGAACTCTTGCAGGAACGCAAGCTTTTTCAAGCCCGTTTCTGATATTCTCATCAGTCAGTCCTAATCTGTCTTTTATAGTATAGGAGGCTTCAATTACTGCGCAGGCATTTCTTATCATATGCTCGCCCTGCATTGATATGCGGTACTTATTCGCCTTATAAATAAACTCACTACCGCTTATATCCTTTTTCAGGACAGAGCTGACGTTGCTCGGAATAATAAGCTTTGTATTCTTTTGTTCAGCAGTATACGCAAATATTTTTTCAACTGTTTCTTCATTACCCGAACTCAGTATACATGGTGAGCCTTCTTTAATAATTCCGGCTTTCTGAGAGGCAATAGATTCCAATGTGTCTCCGAGTATTTGGGTATGATCATAAGAGACAGAGCCTATCACACAGGCAAGCGGTGCTTTAATTATATTAGTGCAGTCGAGCAGTCCGCCTATTCCTGCTTCCAGAATTACAACATCACATTTCTTTTCAAGATAATGCAGAAATGCTATCGCCATTGTTATCTCAAACTGAGAATACTCACCTTTGTATTCTGTTTTTTCTGCTGCGTTTCTTACTATATCCGCATACTTTGCAAGTTCAATGTCTGAAATATCAGCGTTATTAATCTTTATTCTGTCATTGAATCTGAAAATAAAAGGCGATGTAAACAAACCTGTTTTCAGACCCGCATCTATACAAATCTCATTAAGCATCTGAGCGATTGAGCCTTTTCCGTTAGTGCCGGCAATATGGATAAAACACAGCTTATCCTGTGGGTTGCCAAGCATATTAAGCAATGACGCAATTCTTCTAAGATCATTAACAGGCTTTCCCGAGTGGGATAATGAATCAATATAGCTGTGAACATTTTTTTCGGTCATTATTAAAGCTCCTTTATCATAGCTTCAAGTTCCTTTGCTTTATCAATACTTATGCCTGCGCATTTTGCAAGCTCCTCAACAGTTGCTTTTTTGAGGCTGTCTTTAGTTTTGAATTCAGTGATAAGCTTTTGTGCTTTTTTCTCTCCGATGCCTTTGATTTTTGTCAGCTGAAGCCCGAATGAGCTTTTTTTATGCTTTTTAGCCTGATATGTTATCGCAACTCTGTGTACTTCGTCCTGAATTGAAGTGACCAGGTTAAAAGCTGCTCTTGCTTTAGTAAGTGATATTTCTCCGCCGCCTGTTGCTACTGCTCTGGTTCTGTGCTTGGAATCCTTTACCAATCCGAACAGTGGACAGTCTATACCCATTCTTTTGAGCACAGGTGCAACTGCATTAACGTGACCGTTTCCGCCGTCAAGGAGGATAAGGTCAGGCAGGGTAGCAAAGCCCTCATCTGTTTTCTCAAAATAGTTTTTGAAGCGTCTTTCGAGTACTTCGGCCATGCAGGCGTAGTCATCTTGCTCCTCAACAGTTTTAATTGAAAAGCGCTTATAGTTCTTTTTCGAGGGTCTTCCGTTTTCAAAAACAACCATTCCCGCAACCATATCAGATGAAGCGAGATTTGAAATATCGTAGCACTCAATATAGTTAGGTGTTTTGGCAAGACCTAATGCTTTTGCGAGCTCTTCAAGAGCAATTATTTCACGGCTGGTTCTTCCGACCTTTATGGACAGATATTCAGCCGCATTGCTTTTTGCAAGAGCAGTCAGCTTCAGAAGCTGACCTCTCTGAGGAACAGCAAATCTCACATTATGCTGAGCTTTTTCGGTTAGGTATCGGGATACCAGTTCGCTTTCGGCAAAGTTTGTTTCAAGAAGTATATCTCTTGGTATTTCGTCTTTTGATGAGTAATACTGTATCAGAAAATCCGAATACATTCTGTCCTGATCATCAGTATCTCCAAGAAAAAATGATGCCTTATCAAAAAGTCTACCGCCCCTGTACATAATAACACTTGCACAGGCAGTTTCTCCGTTATGGGCTATAGCAACTATATCACAGTTTTTGATATGCTCATCAATTATTTTCTGGCTTTCCGATGCTTTTGTTATCGCAGAAATACTGTCTCTGAGCTTTGCGGCAAGCTCGAAGTTCATTTCTTCCGAAGCCTTGTACATTTCTTCGGTCATGCGCTCTACTGACTGTTCAGATCCGTTTTTAATATAGTCAATTGCCTGCGAAACTATATCGTTATATTCTTTTTCGGATATTTTTCCTGTGCAAACGCCCATACACTGTTTAATATGGAAGTTCAGGCAAGGACGCTGTTTTCTGAAATCATTCGGGAATTTCCTGTTGCAGGTAGGGAGCATAAAAACTTTGTTGGCTTCCTCAACAGCCTGTTTAACAGCATAAGAGCTTGTGTACGGACCGATATAGCGGGAATCGTCATCTTCCTTCTGAAGTACAGCCTGCAATCTGGGATACAGATCATTAGTTACTCTTATATAGCTGTATCCCTTGTCATCTTTCAGAAGAATATTATATTTAGGAGTATATTGTTTAATAAGGGAGCATTCAAGAACCAGAGCTTCAAACTCAGAATCTGTGACTATAAAATCATAGTCATATACATTTGAAACCATTTTCCATACCTTAGGCAGATGATCCTGCCATGGCCGAAAATATGAGGATACTCGGTTTTTAAGGTTTTTGGCTTTTCCGATATATATGATTTTAAGCTCTTTGTTCTTCATTATATAGCAGCCCGGCTTTGTTGTAAGTTTTGAGGTTTTATCTCGAAGATAGGGAAGCCGATCATTTTCTTTTTCAGTTATTATCATTTTTTCTCCTTTTGGGGCTTGGGTATTGACATACTTGGATTTTAGTGATATACTTTATTACATAAAAGTATAAAAGTATACGAAAGGATATGTTATAATGAAAATAGGTATTATAGGGCTTGGCCTTATTGGCGGCTCAATTGCTAAAAGCATAAAAAAGAATACCTCGTACTCCTGCTTTGGATATGATATTGACAGAGCCGCTGTTGCAGGTGCTCTGGCTCAGGAAGCAATTGATGCTGAGCTTACCAAAGAGGATATTAGATCCTGCGATGTTATCATAGTGTGTCTGCATCCTCAGCAAACTATAGATTATATCTGTGATAATATAAGCCTGTTCGGAAAGGATACTATAGTTATAGATACCTGCGGTGTAAAGCGTGCTATAGTGGACAAGGTCGATTCGCTTTGCAATGAAAACGGTGTTGCTTTTGTAGGCTGTCACCCGATGGCAGGCAGAGAGTTTTCAGGCTTTGCATACTCTGTTGACAATCTTTTTGAGAGAGCAAGCTTTATTATGACTCCAACTGAACTTACTCCTATGGGGGCAGTTTCAAAAATATCTTCTCTCGCTAAAGAGATCGGCTTTGCAAGGATAGTTATTTCAAATCCTGATGAGCATGACCGTGTTATTGCATTTACGTCACAGCTTGCGCACGTTGTATCGAGCTCTTATGTTAAAAGTCCGAGCCTTTTAAAGCAAAGCGGTTTTTCAGCGGGTTCATTCAAGGATCTTACCAGAGTTGCCAAGCTTAATGAAGATATGTGGACAACATTATTTCTTATGAATGATAAGCCTCTTGTAGATGAAATAGACCACATTATAGAAAGGCTTACCGAATACAGAAATGCGATATCTTCGGGAGATGCAGATACGCTCAGAAGCCTTCTTAAAGACGGCAGAGAGCTAAAGGAGCTTTCAAACAACACAATCTGATATGAGTAAGGGCGGAAATATCCGCCCTTTTTTATTTTGTAAGCTCAATTATAGCATTCGCATAAAGGTTAAGATTGTATTTGAAGGTAGACATAGAGATATGCTCATCAGGACCGTGCATATTGTTGTTCTCGTCAGGGAATTCTGCACCAAAGGCAACTCCGCCTTTAGTATTATGAACGTAGGTTATACCGCCCTCGCTGATACATTCGCCTTTTTGACCGGTTACATCTTCGTATACTCTGAGAAGTGTCTGAATGAAATCCGAATTTTCATCAACGTAATGGCTTTCCATTCCTTCGCAGTCTGTAACTTTCATTCCTGCATTTTCAAGTGCTGATTTTATAATAGCAGAAATCTCAGCATACTTTTTGTCAACAGGGAAGCGTATATCAAGCCCTCCGCTTAGTTTTCCGTTTTCAATATTCAGAAGTGTAAGCGCCATAGTCATATCGCCTGAGACTTTGTCAGAGAATCCAAGTCCTGCCGATTTTCCATTATATTCGCCGTGAGGGAAAACCTCAGAGAGCGCTTTCAGTTCAGCATATCCACACTTTACAAGTGCCGACAAAAGTGCAGTCGCAGTATTTATACCTCTTTCAGGTCTTGACCCATGTGAAGAACGGCCCCTGATTATATGCTCCCGATTATCGGATTCAAAGCAAAGTTCAGGTTCAGTTTCTTTTAAGACAGAGTTTATTTTTTCAGTATTATCATCAACAGAAATAACTGCTTTCCCGGGGACAGCGTTAATAACAGTTCCGCATCTGACAGAAAGCTTTGTGTCGGAGAGTTTTCCTTCAAATTTCAGATGTACCATTCCTTTTTCGCAGTTGAGCACAGGGAATGAGCCATCTGGAGTGAATATCATTTCAGGGAATCCGACTTTCTTTTCATAGTAGTCTATATCATTGCAGCCGATTTCCTCTCCGCCTCCAAATATAACTCTGAAGTTCTTTCTTATTGGGATATTAAGCTCTTTTATAGCTTTTACAGCCCACAGTACTGCAACGCTTGGACCTTTATCATCAATTGTACCTCTGCCGTAAAGAGTGTCATTTCTGCACTCCAGCTTGAATGGCTCACTTCTCCAGCCCTCACCTGCAGGAACAACATCAAGATGAGAAAGAACAGCCAGCTCAGGCTCTTTATCATTATAGAAATCACCATGCACAGCATAGTTATCAATATTCTGTGTAAACATACTTAATTGCTTGAGTTTATTAATGCCCCATTCAAGGGCATTTTTTGAGCCTTCACCAAATGGCTTGATTTTACTGCTTTCATCAGCAACACTTTCAATAGATATAATCTCAGCTAAATCAGCGAGTATTTCATCCATATGCTCATCAAAGTAAGCACTTAATTGATCTTTGTACATTATTTCACCTTTTCTTTAATGTTATCAGCATAATCTCAGCAGGGTTATTAATCCTGAATTTTCCAAGTCCGACAGTAACTGCAAGCGAGGAAGTGCCGTTATCAGTATCTAGTTCATAGATACCCTTAGTATATTTAGGGAAAAATTTTCTTTCGGGAGAGAAGATACCTCCGATGAACGGAAGCCTCACAGCACCGCCGTGACAATGTCCTGAAAATATTCCGTCTGCGCCCCAATTTGCATATACATCAAATGGCAGAGGGTTATGCGAAATCAGCAGATTGCATACAGTATTGTCAGGTCTGCCTAACAGCTTAGTAAGCGTCTCGGTATCAAGCTGAGGCAGATCGTTATGCGAGAAGTCCTCATTCCTGTAGTATCTCTGAGGAAGCTGAGAGCCGTAAAGCGTTATTGCCTGACCGTCTGCAAGAAGGTAACAGTGCTCATTTCTGAGTACTGTGATACCAAGCTGTTTAAGCCTGAAGCAAAGTGATTCACATAGATCTATATTATCAACCTCATGATTACCGAGCACATAATATGTAGGTGCTATTGTTCTCAGCCTTTTCATAAGTGCAACCTTAGGTGCCATATCTGTTTCGTCTCTGCTGTACAGATCCCCTGCAAAAAAGATGTAATCGGGCTCTGCGGCTATGCAGGAGTTTATAAGATTATCAAACTTGTCACCGTAACGTTTTTTGTGAAGGTCTGCTATAAGAAGTATTTTCTTTTCGTCAAAGCTGTCAGGAAGCTTGCTGACTTTCATTGAGTATTTGTTCACCCGAAGCTGACGATTGGATATCAGCATATAGCCTGCAGTAAAGCATATTCCGACAGCAGCAAGAAGCTTATATCTGATTTTCACCAAATCACACTTTCTTTCCCAGATATTTGTTAAGGCTTTCCATTGCCCATTTTGCATGGTTATAGCCATAGTTAAAGAGCCTGTCAAGCTTTTCGGGGTTATTTTCCAGCCGCCCAACTCCGAATGTAGTTTTAGGCGTGAACACAAATGCTTTACCGCTTTGTTTGAGCTCTTCTATTTCACGAATACATTCATTGTATCTGTCGGCTCTTGAGAGCATAGCCTGTGAAAAATCAGGATATTTTTTATAAAAATCCGCCGAGAGTTTTGTTGCGGTTTCAGTTTCCTTTATATATCCCTTTGGCCTTGTAAGAACAATAATTAATTTATCACAGCCCTCATTAATAGCCTGTTTATATGGTATTGAGTCTGATATTCCGCCGTCAAGATAGTTCTTACCGTTTATCCTGATCATAGGGAACAGCATCGGGAGGGCACAGGTAGCTCTCAGAAGCTGCCAGCTTTTGTCATCTCTCGGTACATCGAGGTATTCAGCTTTGCCTGTTTCGACATTTGTAACTACGGCTGCAAATCTGCCTTTATAATCTTTATATGCATTATAATCGAAAGGAAGAACTGAGTTCGGAACTTCGTCAAAAGCATAGTCCAGATTATAGTAGCTTTTATTTGACGGCCTTAGCAAATGATGAAAACCCATATACTTTTTTGTCGGCATTATATCTCTTGCCAGTTTGTAGTTTCTGCCTATCTGTCCCGAAACATAAGATGCTCCGAAAGCAGCCCCCGCAGAAACACCGATAACATAATCAGCCTTAATCCCTTCCTCCAGCAGAGCGTCAAGCACACCGCAGGAATATACAGTTCTGCTTGCACCGCCTTCTAAAACCAAACCTATCATAAAAATCATACCCCCATAAACAGGGGGTATGCACTCCTTTCAGATTAAACTTTGGACGACTCGCTTTCTGATTCTGCAGCTGAGCTGTCCTCATTAAGATCAGTTGTGACATACTTCCTGCCCTCGGAATCAAGCTTGGATTTAAGCTCGTCCATAGCATTAGCTGTAGCATTGTCATTATAGATCCTCACTATATAGTTATCCTTGAGCCCCTTAACTCTCGAAGCAATAGTATCAAGATCAATAACGGCATTATCAACCGTATATATGCTTCCTGAAACCTTTACATCGAAATATTCCGGATCCTCTTCTGATGACTCATCGGCTGCTGCCGTACTAGATGAAGGAGTAGTCTCTTCATTTCCGCTGCCGTCACCGCCGGCACCCTTTCCGCCGCCCAGTCCAAGTCCAAGCCACTGGAGTATAGCAAGGAGCGCAGCTA
>CAMMYU010000088.1:0-9982 GCA_946528545.1 uncultured Ruminococcus sp. | reverse complement strand
TTGATATTATATAGAATCCCGAGTTTATAGTGACAAGTTTAGGAGATTAAAAAGGATCGTACAAGAGTATGCCGTGAATTTTGTCCTTTATTTGTCCTTTATTGGTATGAAAAAGCACTGTATATTAAGCGAAAATGCTTAGTGCGTCTTTTGGCTAAATGGCGTATCTGCGCAGTGTCACGAAAGATGGGCAACGTTGCAACATACGTTTTCGACTCTTCGAAACCTTCTGCCCCTGCCATGTGGTCGACGCAGTCACCACTTAAAACCTCGCAAACACGCCGTTTGCGAGGTTTTTGCTTTTTGTATCTGCGGTGAAAAATCGTTTTTGGTGACTATTTGGTGACTAAAGTTATACCAATTTATTTTGGGTCATGAAAAGATAAAAAAGATATGCCAAATTGTGTGTTTCATAATTTGGCATATCTTTTTTTGATGATTTTATATAACGTGATTTTGGATTGCTGTTTTGAGAAGGTTATGTCTGGACGTACCGTTCGGGTAAATTTGAGCAGATACAGCTTGTCATCTACGATTATCAGAATGGGAGAGGTGCGCAGTATCCGCAGGCATTTCTGAAAGGCTTTGAAGGCTTCTATCACTGCGACGGATATGCGGCGTATGACAGCATAACAGGGCTTGTCAGAGTCGGCTGCTTCGCTCATCTTCGCCGATATTTTCTTGAAGCGGTCAAAGTTCAGGACGATAAAGACAATCTCACGACAAAAGCTGAACGAGCTTGCAGCCGATCTGAATGCTGACAGAGTATTACTCGAAATCGGTCAAAATGGATATCCGATGTTTAAATTCAGATGGTTCCCGTACACTATGGTAAAAAGCCATTTCGAACTGTGCTGGGCTTTCGTTGCAAAACTCGTAGAAAAAGCTGCTGCCAATGATGGCGGCGTTTTGGTTTGGTGGGGGTGGTTTTGACGGGTACAAAAGAGCGGCAGATGCCGCTCTTTTTTATTCATACATACTTGTTGCCATAAGAATACCGCTTAATGTGACCTTTAAGCTTTCAAGCAGCTCTTCGTGATGAGCCGCTATATATTCGTAATTATTATCCTTCGCCGCATCCTCCAGCGCCTTTGCACGGTCTGACAGATGCTGGGCACCTATCGTCTTTGCTGCGCTCTTAAGTGAATGGACTGCTATCCTGTACTTATCTATCTCCTTTTTCTCAAAGCTGCTTATAAGCTTATCTGCTCTGTCATCAAAGCTTTCCGTGAACTCATCAAGCATTTCAATATAAAAATCGACATCATTCATACAGTATTTCATGCCTATAGCCGTATTGAGACCGCCAACATCAAGCATGGCAAGAAAGCTGAACATCTTATCGTTTGAGCCGTCTCTTTCTACAGGAGCTTCGTTCTCTTCCTTGTTTACGGGCTGCTCTTTGAGCTTGTAGTCATTGTCATCATATATTATCGAAAGCATGATATCCGCAAACTCCGGGTCAAACTGAGTTCCCTTGCCCTTTTTGATCTCCTCGATAATATAGCTCTGTGCAAATATATCGTGGTAGCTCCTCATTGATGACATAGCATCATAAGCATCCGCTACTGAGATTATCCTCGCCTCCTCAGGGATATCTTTGCCGGATAGCCCGTCAGGGTAGCCTTTTCCGTCATAGCGCTCATGATGCCACCTTGCACCGATCGCAAGCTTCGGCATCTCGGTAATATTTCTAAGTATCTCAAAGCCTACTGTCGGGTGGGTCTTTATCTGGTCGTACTCTTCATCAGTAAGACGCGTGCGCTTATTTATTATCGCATCAGAAACTCCTATCTTTCCGACATCATGCAAAAGCCCCATCATGTATATATCTTCCTGCGCCCTTTCGGAATAGCCTGCCCTTCTTGCTATCTCCTTGGAATATTC
Source organism: uncultured Ruminococcus sp. (assembly GCA_946528545.1). Classification (GTDB taxonomy): domain Bacteria; phylum Bacillota; class Clostridia; order Oscillospirales; family Ruminococcaceae; genus Hominimerdicola. The sequence goes on along the minus strand of CAMMYU010000088.1, from coordinate 8,095 downwards.
CGCAACTCTGCTTGAATGTCCCTTGGTGTAGCTGTCCTTTGCATCTATAGTACCTGCAAGGGTCTTAACTATCTGCAAAGAAAGTCTTTCATTTTTCTCATGCTCCTTTATTATCTCCTTTGTCATGTTCCTTACCTCTTTTTTGAGGTCAGTCTGCAAACGCATGAGCTCGATAGTATTTCTTGCCCTCATTACAAGAACAGAAGGTATGAAGGGCTTTGCAACAAAGTCCATAGCACCTGCCGCAAGAGCCTTTGTCTCGGTATCTCCGTCATTGTCCGCTGTAAGGAAAATAACAGGTATATCTCTGCTCTTTTTATTTTTCTTAAGCTGTAAAAGCGTCTCAAAGCCATCTATGCCCTCCATGTGCAGATCGAGCAGTATCAGATCCGGTGTGTTGTCCTTTACAAATTCAAGAAGCTCCTCACCGGAGTTAAGACAGTCTACCCTATAGCCATGAAAGCTCAGTATCCTTTTTGCCGCCTTTAAATTAGAAGCATCGTCATCAACGACCGCTACACGGTATTCCATTATTTTTCCTCACTTCCCTCTATCATAGAATAGACCACCTGCGCATTTAACGGCTTCTCGATCATTCCCACCGCTCCGAGCGCCCTTGCCTTTCTCATGACCTCTTCGTTTATAGTTCCGCTCATCATGCATATCCTTGCATTTACAGAGCTCTTTTTTAGCTCCTCAAGTGTTTCAAAGCCGTTCATGCCGGGCATCTCAACATCAATAAATATCATCTCGGGGCAGCTTTCTTTACAAAGCCTTATGCCCTCCTCGCCCGAGCCTGCTGTGACACATTCATATCCGCCCTTTTTGAGGATAAACCCTGCCATTTTCAATATCATCGGCTCATCATCTATGAACAATACCTTCATTGCCCTGCCACCTTTCCTATTTCTTCAATAAGCTTTTTATATGCTTTAATAAATCCTTCGTGCTGTGATCTTATAAAGTCATTATCACCGTCTCTTGCCGCAAATTCAAGCTCCATAGCCCTATGTGCCACAACATCGGCGCCTATGGTCTTGGCAGCACTTTTTACGCTGTGAACAGCTATGCGGTAAAGCTCGGTATCGCCGTTTTCAAATGCCTTTTCAAGCTCTGCGGATCGGTCTGCTTCAATAAAGGCAGAAAGTGTATCGAGCCAGAATTCCTTTGAATCCATACAGTTTTTCAGCCCGTTTGCCACATTCAGCTCGGGACAGAGCTCTATTAGCCTCTTTACCTCTTCAAAGGTAAAGCTGTCATCAGCCGCCTTTTCCTTAGTAGCCTTTGCATCAGCCACAGGCTCTCTGAACTGCTTTTTGCTTTCAGGAAGGCTCTTTCTCAGTTGCTTTTCAAGCGCATGGCTCTCTATCGGCTTTGTAAGATAATCATCAAACCCTGCCTCAAGATACATTTCCTTAGCGCCTGTTATAGCATTTGCCGTGAGCGCTATGACCGTTGTGCCGCTGTTGATAAGTCCCTGCTCCTTTATCCTTTTCATGACTTCGATCCCGTCCATCTTAGGCATCATATGGTCAAGGAAGATGATATCGTAGAATTTTACCTTTATCTTCTCGAGTGCGCGCTCTCCCGAATCTGCCGTATCAGAGCTTATCCCGTAAAGTGAGAGCAAATTTTTTGCGACCTTTAAATTCATCGAATTGTCATCGACCACCAGGATCTTAGCATCGGGTGCGTAAAGATACTGCCCTGTTTTTGCGCTTTCTGTTTCGGCAGCTGCTCGCTTTTCGTAGTCTCCCATAGGCTCGCGGTTTATTACCCCCTGCTTTACCCTGAAGCTGAAGGCAGAGCCCTCACCGTAAACGCTGCTTACACTGAGCTCGCTGCCCATCATAGCAAGAAGCCTTGTCACTATCGACATTCCAAGCCCTGTTCCTTCGATATGCCTGTTGCGCTTTTCTTCAAGCCTCTGGAAGCTCTCAAAAAGCATACTGATATCCTCTTGACGTATCCCTATGCCCGTATCGGTGACCTCAACATAGAGCTCTGTTTCATCATCACTTATGCTTTCGCATCTTATTTTCAGGCTGACCTCGCCCTTCTCAGTATACTTAACGGCATTGGTCAGAAGATTGAGTATGATCCGCTTAAGTCTTACATCATCGCCCTTAAGCGTGCAGGGAAGGCTCTCATCCGCCTCGACCCTGAGTGTGAGCTCCTTTGCCTTAGCTCTGGGTCTTACAGATGTAACAAGGTCGTTTATCATTACCGCTGTTTCATATTCGGAAGGTATTATCTCCATTTTCCCGTCCTCTATCTTCGAGAAATCAAGAATTGAGTTTATAAGTGTCAGAAGCGTTCTTCCCGAGCTTTGAATATTTGCGGCATATTCTCTTATGCTCTCATCATCACTTTCGTGGATTATCATTTCATTCATTCCAAGCACAGCATTTATAGGTGTTCTTATCTCATGAGACATCTGCGCCAGAAAATCACTCTTTGCCTTGTCTGCCGCAATAGCAGCATCTGCCGATTCCTTGAGCTTTGCATTTGCCTCGTCCTGTAATCTTATAAGGCTCGTCATTACCTTATAAACTATTACCACGCAGGCGATGAGAACTATGATACATATCGTTCCGTAGACAAAAACGCCCTTATAGATAGTGACTATCCCGTCGACCACATATATGCTGAAACCCGAGGCTTCATTCCTTGTTGCGATCACCGCTTTGTATTTTCCGTCGTAATCCTTTATAAAGCTGATGCTGTCATCATTCGGGTCTGCTGCATTATATGCAAGCTCTATAATATTTTCCGAGCCGTTTTCAGACATCTGGTATTTTCCGTAGGGGTGGTTTATTATCTCGCCCTTTGCATCTGCCAAAAATGCATAGCTCGTATCGGTATAGCTGTTGCCGAGAATGTCAACGAGCTTATCCATATAAAAATCTATACCGAAATTTCCTAAGAATTCGCCCGTCCTGTCATCATATACCCTTTTTGCAAGGGTAACACAGTAAAGCCCCGTCTGCTCATCATAGTAGGGCGAGGAGATTATCCAGTCCTTATCAGCCGCCATAAGCTCCTTATACCAGCTTCTCTCCTCAACGTGCCAGTCATCGTCCGGCTGCCAGCCGTTATTCATTATAACGGTATGCTCCGCATCCGGATTTGTCATATAGCTTACCGATATCTCAGGGTATTGCCTTGTTATCCTGTCAAGATACTCAACTGTTTTATCATAGTCATTTAACATCTCGGGGTCGGTCGAGATATTTGAGCAGAACATATCAAGAATGCTTTTCTGAGTGTTTATCCACTCCGAAAGCTGGTATTCATACGTATTTGCAGCCTTCTGCATCTGCCCGTTGCCGTAGCGCATGGAAGCACTCAGGTTTATGTATATGCATATCGCCGTAACAAGCAAAAGTGCTCCTAAGATTATAGATCTGAAATGCTTGCTCACTGCAACATCGTGGGGCTTATCGTTTCTTTTTTCGCTGCCGCCCTTTTCCGTGCCGCTGTCAAGCTCGGAATATGAGCGAAGCTTTGAAAGCATCTGCGAAAGCTCGGCTCCGGCCTCTCTTATGCTTACAAATTCCTGCTCGTAATCTGTCGAGTTCTTAACGTTTTCAATGCTTGCCCCGTTTATTATCCTGTCAGCAGGACCGTGAAGCTCTTTTGTGAAGCTCTTTAAAAACTCTCTCTCGTTTGCAAGAACAGCCTGGGTCTTTTTTGCGTTTCCCGATGTTCTGAGATACATTGCCAGTATTATCGCAAATATAACAAGCGACAGCACGAGCATTCCAAGCATTTCTATGTATGATGTTCTGTAAAGCGACCAGTTGTTCTCGCTTACTATAAGGTACCAGCCAAAGCCGGAATGAACGGCAAAAAGGTTTTGTCCCCTCTGGTTTATCGAAACGGTGCTGTCATTGTTTTTTACAAGAGAGTATATACCGGCGTAGTCCGGGATATTCTGAACAAGGCTCTTACCTACGAGCTTCTCATCGGAACAGCCTGCGATTATTCCCTCCTCAGTAACTATGACTGCCTGCTGAGTTCCGCTCTCATTCATCTGCTTGATATGCTGCTGAATACTTTCCATAGTATAGTCAAAAGCAACTACCGTTTGCTTATCGGTCAAAAGCACAGATACCGTAAAGCAGACATTTCCCGTCATCGCGTCGATATAAGGGTCTGATACAAACGGCTCTCCTCCGCTTTTCACAGCGCCCCTGTACCAGCTTCTCTCAGTGACCTCATAACCCTCCGGCTCATCAAAATCGGGTATGATATGCCAGTCGGCTCCGCCTATGTAGGTGTTAAAGCAGATGCCGTCCGTTTCCTCGATATTATGCTTCTTTTTCAGTGTGATAAGCGATTCGAGCAGCTGATGCTGTTCATCATCATATGCCAAAAAAGGCTCTACCTCTACAGCAAAGCGCAGGATACTCAGCTTTGCATCATTTATCGTTTCCTCAAGCTCGCTACTTACTGCTTCAAGCCTGCTCATTCCCGTTTCCTTTGCCTGTGATGAGGTGACTGAGAAAACAAGCGCTATCTGTGCGATATTGGCCGAGATAAGAAGTAGCGCAACAATGATTATAATAAAAATCTGTTTAGAAAATCTTTTCACAGGCGTTTCTCCTTTATCGCTACGAAAGTGCTTTTGTTATCAGCTCTGCCGTAAGTCTTAGTCCTTCGCAGAATTCTCTGTGGTGTTCATTGATAAACGGCATATCCCTTCCTGCTGCCGCAGCTTCAAGAGACTGTGCAAGCTCTGCGGCTTTTAGATCGCCTACAGTTTTTGATGAGCTTTTTATCGAGTGTATCAGTATTCTGTAATCCTCTGTCAGGCCATCATTTTTGAAGCTTTCAAGCCTGTTTATTTTTTCCTCAGCCGATGAAGCATAGTCGCTTAAAAGCTCTCTGTAAAAGCTTTCATCGTCCATGCAGTTTTTCAGCCCGGCAGCAGTGTCTATGTTTTTAGGCAATTCACTCTCAAAGCTGCTCATTTTTGCGTCATTGTCATCGGAAAGCTCCTCATTATCACGTGCCTTGATGCAGCTTTCCGGCAGATAGCGTGAAAGCACTTTTTCAAGCTCATCTATATCTATCGGCTTTGAGATATAGTCATCAAAGCCTGCTGCAAGATATCCCTCTCTTGCACCTGTTATCGCATTTGCCGAGAGTGCTATGACCTTAGTTCCTTCCTTAAGCAGCCTGCCCTCCTTAAGAGCCGTAAGCGTTTCTATACCGTCAAGCTTTGGCATCATATGGTCAAGCAGGATAAGCATATAATCGTTTTGCTTTATAAGCTCTATCGCCTCATAGCCCGAATGTGCAACAGAAGGCTCTATGCCAAAAAGCCCGAGCAGATTCTGTGCGACCTTAAGGTTCATCTCATTGTCATCTACCACAAGGACCCTTGCATCAGGTGCATAAAGCCCGACGGCTTTTGTTATTCGCCCGGAAGCCGGCGCCTGTCCGGCACTGAAGCTTCCCATAGGTCTGTCATCTGCTATTTTCTGATAAAGGGCAAACGAAAATTCCGAGCCTTCACCGTAAACGCTTTGCACCTTAAGCTCGCTCCCCATTATTGAAAGCAGCTTTGTGACGATAGACATTCCAAGCCCCGTGCCCTCGATATTTCGGTTCCTTTTTTCCTCAAGACGCGAGAAGGATTCAAAAAGCTTATCCATATCCTCAGCCCTGATACCTATTCCCGTATCCTTCACGCTCACCTTGAGCAATACTCTTTCGTCTTCAGTTCCGCCGTTTTGTATGCTAAGAGTTATGCTGCCCTTCTCGGTATATTTTACCGCATTGGTAAGAAGGTTCTGTATCACCTGGCTCACACGCACGTCGTCTCCGTAAAGATATGAAGGAAGGCTCTCATCTATTTCAAGCCTGAACCTGAGCCCCTTGTTCTTTGCACGCTCCGAAACAGTCTCCATAAGTGTATAGATAAGCTCGGATGTCTTATACCTTACCGGAACTATCTCCATTTTCCCGTCCTCGATCTTTGAAAAATCAAGGATAGAGTTTATAAGCGAAAGCAGTGTCTTGCTCGCATGATCTATATTTACCGAATATTCAAGAGTCTTCTCATCGTCAGATGTACGAAGGATCATCTCATTCATGCCTATTATTGCATTGATAGGCGTTCTTATCTCGTGAGACATCTCTGCAAGGAAGCTGCTTTTTGCCTTATTTGCAGCATCTGCTGCCGATTTTTCAAGCGTCAGCATCTTGGCTTCCATTTCCTTTTGCTGCTCTCTGAGCTTAAGGGCCTCTATCATTCTTGATTCCTGAGTGTTGTCCTCAGTTCTCAGCTGATAGCCTATTATTTTTTTGCCAAGATACATATAGCCTGCCGTCACCTTATAGGTGACATCATTGCGCGTTACATAAAAATGCGGAGCATCAACACCGTCCTGTACCTGCGATATACAGTCAAGAGCCTTTTTGTAATTCTCATTCTCGGGTCTTAGTATCTTATCTATATAAAGCTCTTTAAACTCCGGCATACAGTCAGTAACCGGGTCGGTGCAGCCAAGGTAGCGCTTTTTAAGGTCGAAGGAAGCAAAGCCTATGTCGCCCTTTTCGGCTATATTCACTGCCGCAGATTCACTTATGTCATAGAGGTTTATCTTTCTCATCACTATCAGGAAGAGTATCTGAGAAAGCGTATATGCCGCAGGCAGCAGCTCAAACGCCGGGTGAAAGCTCTTCCCTGCAAGGAATGCAAAAATTATTATCATATAGATGATAAGCAGAAGAAGGGAGTTTATCTTTGAAACGTTTTTCCTTGTGAAGCTGTATATGAGCACAGAAAGATTAACGAGCAGGTATATAGCGATCATTACGTAATATACCGTGTGGACCGGGCCGTATTCCTTTACAAGATATGATACGCCGTCCATGCTTCTGAGCTTGGCGGACTTGTAAAGCAAATGATTTGAAGCCGTGTTTATCGAAAAGAAGAACACCACCGAGCCGACTGTCAGAAGAACAGCCGTAAGAGCCTTCGGAGGCTTGAGCTTGCAGAAGCTTATAAGATATAAAAAGAAAAACAGCTCAAGAAAACACCCGTCAAGGTAGGAGATGCCGTTTGCAAGTATGGCTTCATATTCATTTTCCGCCGTTGCCACCTTAAGGTATCCGAGATTGATTATCGGTATGACCAGAAAGATCATAGGGAAATGTACTGATATCCCTCGCCGCCAGCGCAGCAGGAATATACCCGAAAGTATTACTGACAGGATAACTGCCAGATGAAAATAAATTATCATTTTTCTCACACTTCTATATTAATATCATTTATTTTTGTTCATATTTAATTAATTATATCACAGATTTACTTATATGTCAATGTAAAAAGGAAAACACAGTATGATATTATTTATCACTCTTGAAAAGTGTGCTCAAATGTGTTATAGTTATCAAAATATTGCGTTTGAGATAAACACTTAAAAATGACGAAAGGGGATCTGCTATGCAAAACGAAAACTTCATCAACACACGCGACCTGCTTGGTGCTCTTGCCGAAGCGATGAATTTTATCAATCCCGATATCGAGAACCACCACCAGCAGACAGCTTATCTTGCCTATATGCTCGCAAGACATCTGGGGCTTTGCAGTAAAAGCATCGAGCAGACTGTGTATGCAGGGCTTTTGTACGATGTGGGCTCAGTCGTTCTTGAAGGCAGGAAAACGGTGCTGGAGATAGAGAGCGATGTAAGAACACTTTCAACTATAGGCGCCGGAATGATACGTGACATTTCCGAGCTTGACGGAATAGCAGATATTATCGAGCTTTGCCAGCTCAGCTGGACAGAGCTTTTGAAAATAAGCGAAAAATGCGATAAAACCGTCTGTGATACGCAGCGCATAGCCTCGCTTATGCAAGCTTGTTAACGTGCATTCGCATAAGATCGGTATAGTTTTCCTTGTGGTGTGTCAGGGGGATAACCATAATTATTAATGTAACATGTGATCACAAATACGTGACTACAGTAGTACCCCCGACCTGCACTGAAAAGGGCTACACGCTCCATAAGTGCTCAGTCTGCTGTGACGAGTTCGATGATAGCTTTGTTGACCCTATCAAGGAAGAGGTCATAACTCTTG
>CAMMYU010000087.1:0-13760 GCA_946528545.1 uncultured Ruminococcus sp. | reverse complement strand
AATAATTCCCGCAGGCGGCAGGAGCAGGAGAAATTAAATAATCGTGAATAATGGGTTTTGAGGTCGAAAAATACTTGCATTGAGATTAGTTTTGTGCTATAATATTTTGGGTGTGTATTGTTATAATAATATCGGGTGGTGAAAATATGGCCAATGAAAAAGATCAGATAAAACTGCAGAATACCCGCAGACAAAGAGTCAGGACACAGCAGGGCATCATTTCGGTGTTCTCTATACTGTGCCTGCTGTTTTCATGCGTATGGGGAGTTCATGCGGTTTCCTCAAAGACTGTGTTTTTTGAGCCCTCTGATGACAGCTCTCAGGCCGAGGCCGCCGAAACCAAGAAAAAGAACGTTAAAAAAAGCGACAGCTCCTCAAAGGCTGAGGAGGAAAGCTCCGAAGCACCCGAAAGTCAGGTTTCCCACGATGAGGGCGACGACCTGTCCGATGCGGTATTTATCGGAGATTCAAGAACGGTCGGGCTTGAAAATACCTGCCCGTATCCTAAGGCTACGTTCTACTGCTATGTAGGTATGCACATTGACAATGCAACCACTGACCCTGCATTTACGCTCTCAAACGGAAATATGGGTACGGTCATTGACGCTCTGTCCGAGGGAACTCAGTACGGCAGAGTTTATATCAATCTCGGCACTAACGAGCTTGGCTGGCCTTACATCGAGAACTTCCAGGAGTACTACAGAGACCTCATTGAGCAGATAAAGGCTGTTCAGCCCAATGCTACGATCTATGCTGAGTCGATACTGCCTGTGACCGCTTCGAGAGAGCTTGAAGGCGATGACATCAACAACACTAACGTTGTCCGCTTTAACGAAGCTATTCAGCAGGTCTGCGCTGAAACAGGAGCCGAGTACCTCAACTGCCTTGAGGCTGTGGCAGACGAGAACGGTTATCTGCCCGAGGAAGCATCAACAGACGGCATACATCTGCTTGCCGATTACTGTGACCTCTGGCTGCAATATATCATAGACAATACCTGAGAAAGGACGTACAGAAAATGAATAAGAGAATAATTTGCGCTGCAATGTGTGCAGTAATGGCTATATCGGGAGCTGCCCTCACAGGCTGCGGAGACAGCGGTGACTCATCGGGCAGCGGAAAGAGCACAGCTTCAAGTGCTGATACAAAGCTTGACGCTGCTGCTATTGCTGACAAGCTCTTCAATGATATCGAGTACAAGGATCAGCTGGTGGAGCTCTCCGAGGAAAAGGTCGAGGGCGTTGTGGGCATTCCCAAAGACAAGTTCAAGGTTGCTAAAGTTTACAGAGGCTCGGGCGCTACCGCTGAGGAGATCGACTGCTTCGAGGCTGTTGACGAGGACTCGGCTGAGTTTATCTATAAGACCCTTCAGACCTACCTTGAGGATCAGAAAACAAGATATGCAGATTACGCTCCCGGCGAGATGGACAAGCTTGAAAAGGCTGTAGTCGTTCAGAAAGGCAAGTATGTTTTCATGTCGATCTCCGATGACGATGCGAAAGCTAAGGAGATAATCGGCTGACGATTTTCGGGCAACGGGGTATGAGCTCATGCCCCGATGCTTTACAGCATCTTCTATATAAGGAGGTTCGTGCCGAGGGCACGGGAAACAATGGTTTTTTCAAGTATAACTTTTTTGTTTGCTTTTTTACCGGCAGTTTTGATAGTCTATTACATCGCTCCTAAAAAGGCGAGAAACCTGGTGCTGTTTTTGTTCAGTCTGGTTTTCTACGCCTGGGGCGAGGCTGTTTATATCTGGCTTATGCTGGCATCGACCGTGGTTGCTTATGTGACGGGTCTGCTGGCGGACAGAACTAAACGCAAGGACAGCAAGCTGCCGTTTTTTGCTATGCTTTTTGCGATAGTCTGGAATATGGGGCTGCTGCTCTTTTTCAAGTACACAGACTTCTTCATAAATACTGCGAACGATGCCTTCGGAATGCACATAAAGCTTCTTGGCTTCACGCTGCCGATAGGAATATCGTTCTACAGCTTCCAGACGCTCTCCTACGTTATAGACGTTTACAAGGGCGATGTTAAAAGCCAGAAAAACTTCCTGACGCTGGGTGCTTATGTGGCGCTGTTCCCTCAGCTGATCGCAGGACCTATAGTCAGGTACAAGGACGTTGAAGAGCAGCTTATGCAGCGCTCGGAGACAGTTGAAAACTTCTCTCAGGGTGTGCGCCGATTTGCGATAGGGCTCGGCAAGAAGGTTATTCTTGCTAACAATATAGGTGCGCTCTTCACTCTCATTTCAAAGACAGAGCAGAGCGAAATGAGCGTTTGTGCCGCATGGCTCGGGGCATTTGCCTACACCTTCCAAATTTATTTTGACTTCTCGGGCTACTCCGATATGGCGATAGGTCTCGGCAAGATGTTCGGCTTTACCTTCCTTGAAAACTTCAATTACCCCTACATAGCAAGCTCTATTACCGATTTCTGGAGACGCTGGCACATATCGCTGTCAAGCTGGTTCAGAGACTATGTGTACATACCCCTCGGAGGAAACCGCAAGGGAAAGGTACGTCAGTGCGTGAATATTATGATAGTGTGGTTCCTGACAGGCTTCTGGCACGGTGCTAACTGGAACTTTATGATCTGGGGCGTTTACTACGGGATACTCCTCCTGATAGAGAAGTTCCTCCTCTGGAACACGCTGAAAAAAGCGCCTGCGGTGATAACGCATATTTATGCGCTGTTTTTCATAATCATAGGCTGGGGTATTTTCGCTTACGATGATTTCTCTGTGCTGACACAGAGCTTCAAAAATATGTTCGGACTTGGCGGAGTGCCGTTCTCAAACAGAATGACGGTGTTCAATCTCTTGAGCTACGCTGTGACCTTCATAGTGCTGATAGTCGCATCTACTCCCCTGCCGAAGAAGCTTGCAAACAGGCTCGAAGCTAAAAAGCCTGTTGCTTTCGCAGTCTGCGAGCCATTATGGATAGCTGTTCTGCTTGTGGTATCGACGGCTTACCTCGCAGGAAATTCGTTCAATCCGTTCCTTTATTTCAGATTCTGACGCAGGAGCTAAGTTATGAAAGCTGATAAGATAAAAAATTATATAATAGTCTGCCTGTTTCTTGTGTTCATTTTCGGGATATGCTTTTTCAGCATACTTGAAGACGACAGAGAGTTTTCCGAAATGGAGAACCGAAATCTTCAGCAGTTCCCCGAGTTCTCCTATGAGACACTGAAAAGCGGAGACTTCACAAAGAATTTTGAGACCTATATGTCCGATCAGGTGTTTCTAAAGGACGAGCTTGTCTCCGTCAAGACCGTTTCCGATATGGCATTTATGAAGCCCAAGCAGAATGATGTCTACCTCGGAGATGACGGGTTTTACCTCAAGGAGTACAGAGAGAACACAGAGCAGATCGACAAGAACATAGGCTGTCTTAACCGCTTTGCGGATTCACTTCCCGAGGACGTAAGCGTAAGCTTTCTGCTTGCGCCGAATGCAGTAAGCGTGCTCTCAGAGAAGCTGCCTGCGGTGAATCTCAATGACGATCAGGCTGAGGCTGTTAAGCACATTGAAGAGACAGTTTCCGACAGGATAGATTTTGTATGCCCACTCGATGCTATGAAGTCTGCCGAGAACAAGGACGAGCTTTACTACCGCACAGACCACCACTGGACCACCGCAGGTGCGGAGTTCGGCTTTGATGCTCTTATGAAGCGCATGGGCGAAGAAGTTCCCGAGTGTAACTACAGCATAGAAGAGGTCAAAGATTTCTACGGCACTATGTATTCGCAGGCGCCTTACTCCTTTGCAAAGAGCGATACGATAAGGCTTCCTGTTCAGGAGGGCAACGAGATAACCGTCCGCTACACTGAGCCCGCAGGCGACCACACTGCACCGAAGGCGTGCAAAGAGATAGACGGAGTTCAGACCAAAAGCGGCCTTTTCGCCGATGAGCTTAAAACCGTCAAGGACAAGTATGCGGCATTTATGGGCGGAAACTTCACCCGCATTGAGATAGAGGCAAAGGGCGCAGCCGATGATGAGAGCGTACTCATACTTAAAGACAGCTACTGCAACTCAATGATGCCGTTTTTCTGCTCAAAGTACAAGCACATTACTATGTGCGATCTGAGGTACTTCGGAATGGGAACGCAGACAGTATCGGAATACATAGCAGAGCATAACATCAAGAAAGTTATATATGTTTACAACATTGATTTCATAAACTCTGACAACAGCTTTGTCTGGCTGGAATAGTCCTGCCGCACGGGGCAGGGAAAACCCTGCACCATCATCGCGTCATAGTTTTGCTTTGACTTCTCTTACCCTGACCGCAGAGATAGAGAGTGCGGAGCTTAGCCTCGTCAGGTCTGGACATTACGTCCAGACAGCCTCGGCTGGGTTAAGGGGGATAGGGCTTCGCCCTATGTACCCACCGGGGCTGGCGCCCCAGACCCCGATGTTCTATCAAAGCTTTGATAAAACTTATCAGCAAATAAGCCTGCACTATTTTGCTCCGCGTTCAAGGAGTGAAAAATCCTAAACAAAACTATGACGCGTGGCGGTGCAGGGTTTTCCCTGCTGCTTTAATGTTATTTTAATAAAAATGCTTTATGTTATTTTATAGTCTAAGGAGCTGAAAAAAATGGAAAGGATCTTTACTAAGGCGGATATACTTCTGCCGAAATTCTCGAAGGATTCCGAGAAAATGAGCAAGTGGGCTGTTGTTGCCTGCGACCAGTATACCTCTGAGCCTGAGTACTGGGAGGAAGTACGCAGGATAACTAAGGGCGAGAAAAGTACTCTCGAACTTATTCTCCCTGAGATTTATCTCAAAAATCCCGATGTGGACAGACGTATCGCAGGAATCGACGAAACTATGAAGCAGTACATCGACGAGGGCGTTTTCACTGAGTATAAGGACTCGCTTATCTACGTTGAAAGAGTGCAGTCCGACGGCAGAATGAGAGCAGGTATCGTCGGCGCAATTGATATGGATGGCTACAACTACAACAAGGGCTCGCAGTCGCCCGTGAGAGCGACCGAGGCTACCGTTGCAAAAAGACTTCCCCCGAGAATTAAGGTAAGAGAAAAAGCCGAGATCGAGCTTCCTCATATAATGATACTTATAGACGATGTGAAAAAGACCGTTATCGAGCCCCTCGAAGCCGTTAAGGACAGGTTTGAAAAGCTTTATGACTTTGACCTTATGTGCGGCGGCGGTCATATCACAGGCTATCTGCTTGACGATGCCGCCTGCGAGCAGGTCTTTGCAGCACTTGATAAGCTCTCCGATAAGGCTGCTTTCAATGAGAAGTACGGCGTATCAGATCAGGAGCCCCTTGTATTTGCTATGGGCGACGGAAATCACTCCCTCGCAACCGCAAAGGCTATCTATGACAGGCTTAAAGCGGAAAACCCCGACAAGGATATGTCAAAGCACCCCGCAAGATATGCCCTCGCTGAGATAGTTGACCTGCACTCTCCTGCACTTGAATTTGAGGCTATCCACAGAGTTGTCACCGATGATGACGAGGACAGACTCATTGAAGAGGCTAAGGAAGCACTCGGTCTCAGCCATGAGCCCTCCGACCAGAAGATAACCTTAGTTATAAATGCTATGGAATTTCCGTACTATATACATAAGCCGACTGCAAATCTTGCGGTAGGCACTTTCGTAAACTTTATTGATGCATACGCTGAGAAGTACGGCTCAGCTATCGACTATATCCACGGCTCTGACGTTGTAAGCCAGCTCTCAAAAACCGAGGGCAACGTGGGCTTTTTGCTTGATGATATGTCAAAAGCAGAGCTCTTCCCGACTGTTATAAAGGACGGAGCACTGCCCAGAAAGACCTTTTCTATGGGTCATGCAGCTGATAAGAGATTCTATGTCGAGGCAAGAAAGATAACCGAACAGGAGGAAAACTAATGATCTCAGAGATCAGACAGGAGCTTACAGGACACATAATGCCGTTCTGGGATAAGCTCAGAGATGACGAAAACGGCGGATTTTACGGCTATGTAGGATTCGACCTGAATGTTGACAAAAAAGCAGACAAGGGAGTTATCCTTCATTCAAGGATACTGTGGTTTTATTCAAAGGCTTATGCTGTGCTTGGTGATAAGCACTGTCTGGAGAACGCCCTCCATGCCTATGAATACATCAAAAATCACTGCGTTGACTATGACAAGGGCGGAGTTTACTGGATGACCACCTATGACGGCAAGCCCTCTGATACGCAGAAGCACACCTACAATATCGCCTTTGCGATATATGCGCTCTCCTGCCTGTATAACTCGGCAGGAAATAAAGAGGCGCTGGAGCTTGCATATAAGCTTTACGATGACGTCGAAAAGCTTGCCCTAAAGGACAACGGCTACGGCGAGGCCTTCGACTGCGACTGGAACGATGCCGCAAATGATGAGCTTTCCGAGAACGGTCTGCACGCTGACAGAACTATGAACACTATCCTCCACCTGATAGAGGCTTACACTGAGCTCTACAAGGCGGAGCAGAGAGCCGACGTGGGCGACAGGCTGAGATACCTCTTAGGGCAGATGAGCGACATTGTATACACTCCCGAAACTAATGCCCTCAAGGTATTCTTTGACAATGACTATAATCTTGTCGGAGATATACACTCCTACGGTCACGATATTGAAGCCACATGGCTTATGGATCTTGCCTGCGATACTCTGGGTGATGAGGAGCTCAGGAAGAAGTTTGCCGAAATGGATCTGAAGATTTCGAATAATATCCTGAAAATCGCACTTGAAGAGGGCGCTCTCAATAACGAGCGTGAGAACGAGAAGATCGACAAGAAGCGTGTATGGTGGGTACAGGCTGAGGCTGTGGTAGGCTTCACAAATGCTTATCAGCACAGCGGCGACAAGAGGTTCCTTGATGCGGCGCACTCCGTATGGGAGAAGATCAAGGAGCGTGTTATCGACAAGAGAGAGGGCTCCGAGTGGTTCAGCGAGGTATCCTTTGACGGCGTTCCCGATGAGAGGAAGGAGATCGCAGGACCGTGGAAATGCCCCTATCATAACGGCAGAATGTGCATGGAGATCATCACAAGGGGTGTTGAGTAATGGAGTACATCTACGAAACACACTGCCACACAAAAGAGGCAAGCGGCTGCGCCTCTGCAACGGCTGAGGAGCAGGTAAGAAAGTTCCACGACCTCGGCTACAGCGGTATAATGATAACCGACCACTTCTTTAACGGCAACACCTGCATAGACAAAACTCAGCCGTGGGAGAAAATGGTCGATGACTACTGCAAGGGCTACGAGAACGGAAAAAAGGTCGGTGACGAGCTCGGAATGACAGTTATGTTCGGGATAGAGTACACCTATCACGGAACTGACTTCCTGATTTACGGGCTTGAAAAGGACTGGATAAAGGCTCACCCCGAAATGATGGATATGAAAGTTCCCGAGCTTTCAAAGCTTGTGAGAGGGGACGGAGGTCTCTTCGTTCATGCGCACCCGTTCCGTGAGGTATACTACATCGACACTATAAGGCTCTTCCCGAGAGATGTTGACGCTGTTGAGGTCTACAACGCAGGCAACCTTGAGGACGAAATGAATGACAGGGCAAACTGGTATGCCGAGAGCTTCGGGCTGCCAAAGACCTCGGGGTCTGATGCGCACCACCTGTTTCAGGACAAGTTCGGCGGAGTTATAACCGAAAAGCCCCTGACCTGCATACAGGATTATATTGATCTGGTAAAAGCGGACAGCCTGAAAGGAATACTCAGGGCTTACCGTAAAGAAGATAAAAAAGACTGAAAGGAGAATAACTATGATACTGAAAAGAATAGCAGCTGTTTCAGCTGCGGCTGTGATGTGTATGGCGCTGGGCTCCTGCGGTGATGACAGCAGCAGCTCTGAGTCAGCTTCAAAGACTGAGAGCAAGGCAGCTTCTTCACAGGCAGACAGCGGAGACAACTCAGACACGGAGGAGCTTTACGTGAGCAAGTACGACACACAGCAGGAAATGAGCGATGAGTCCGCATGGGACCTCGTTGCTAAGATGAGAGTAGGCTGGAACCTCGGAAACACCTTTGACGCAACAGGCGGCGACGGCACGGTTGATGCGGAAATCTCCTGGGGCAACCCGAGAACCACCAAAGAAATGATAGACCTTGTAAGCCAGTCGGGCTTCAATGTTCTGAGACTGCCCGTAAGCTGGGGCACTCACATGGACGAGAACTACAAGGTTGACCCCGCATGGATGGCAAGAGTTCACGAGGTAGTTGACTATGCGATAGATAACGATATGTTCGTTATACTGAACACCCACCATGAGGAGTGGTACTTCCCGACCAATGAGGATAAGGATCAGGACATTGAACAGCTGACAGCTCTGTGGGAACAGATCGCAGAGGAGTTCAAGAACTACGATGAAAGACTTATCTTCGAGGGTGTGAACGAGCCCCGTCTCAGAGGCACAGGCAAGGAGTGGACAGGCGGCGACAGCGAGTCCCGTGAGGTTGTAAATGCTTATGCAAAGGCATTCTATGACACAGTAAGGGCAAGCGGCGGCAACAATGACAAGCGCTCCCTGATGATAACAGGCTATGCGGCATCGTCCTCAAAGAACTGCCTGCAGCAGATAGTTCTTCCGAACTATGATGACGATCACCTGATCGTTTCTGTTCATGCTTATCTGCCTTACTCCTTTGCACTTGACACAAAGGGTACAGACCAGTTTGATGCAGCTAAAGACGCAGCATCTATCGACACGCTGTTCACAGACCTTGATGAAATCTTCCTCAGCCAGCATATCCCTGTTATTGTAGGCGAGTTTGGCTGCATGAACAAGATGAATGATGAAGAGAGAGTAGAGTGTGTGACATACTATCTCAGCGTAGCTGAGCAGTACGGTGTGCCTTGTATCTGGTGGGATAACGGTGCATTTGTAGGCGACGGAGAGAACTTCGGTCTGCTTGACCGTGAGCTTATCCCGGAGTGGAAATACCAGAGCATAATCGACGCCATTATGGCAACGGCAAAATGATAAGCTAATACATATAAGATCAGTATCTTACTGACAAACAATAAAGACCGCATCGTTATGATGCGGTCTTTTCTCGCTCTGAGTTCTTACTTTATCTTTTCACCAAGCGCCTTGCACTTTGCTATTGCCTCATCATCAGGTGTGAGGTTGCAGATAAGTCCCTCGTCAACAAGCTCTCCGCCTGCTGCCTTTACTCTGTCAGCCCAGAGCCTCATCCACTCGCCGTCACCCCAGTCATAAGAGCCGAAAAGTGCTACCTTCTTGCCTGCAAGCTTACTCTCGTTAGCTGCGAAGAAAGGCTCTACCTCGCTGTCCTCAAGCTCCTCTGCTCCCATTGCAGGGCATCCGAATGCTACTGCGTCAAGTGCTGCGATGTCTCCGTCAAACTCCGAGAAAGTTACAGCCTTTACACCTGCACCCTCTGCCACTGCCTGAGCCATTGCCTCAGTGTTGCCTGTTGCACTCCAGTAAATTACTGCATTTGCCATGAAAAAACCTCCTAAGAAATTCTGAGCGCCTGGTATATGTCCAGACCCTCATTTAATTTATTGCACAGATATGTTCTGCACTTTTCATACTTACGAAAGCTGCGTTTCGCTCCCTCAACATCATTGTAGACCTTCCACGGTCCGCAAATAAGAAAGTTTTCGCCCTTGTTTCTTATAAAGCCTATCACATCATCGGTCGGATAACCGAGGAAAATACCTATTTCATGCGGAAAATCACCACTTTCACACACCCTCTCCGACAGCCTGTCAAGGGCTTCGTCAAGGCTCATAGTTTCTCTGTAGCCATAGGCTCCGAGCACCCTTGCAGCACGTCTCTCCGAGATATGCTCTCTCAGCTGTCTTTCGTTATACACAAGCACAAGCCGCCTGCCCTTACATTTGCAAAGCACTCTGATCTTCAGACCCTTTGCGGCAGCTTTCAGATTAAAGTCCATGATATTCTCATCTACTCCGCTGTCGCTGTCAAAAAGGGACATAAGCGCCGCACACTTTACTCCCAGCAGACATGGCGCTGAGTGAAATGCAAGCTTTTTCTGAAAACAAAGACATTCCTTCTGTGACATTGTTTGCCTCCAAAATTCATAGTTAGTATATTCTAACCGCTGATCAAAAAAATATACATTATGCGCAGTATTCATCAAGAATAGTTTTGAGAGCACTCACGCTTGCCGAATGTATTCTTGCAATCGGGATATCAAGCTTTGAGGACTTTGACACCACGCCTGCGAGCATTTTATGCGAACAGGTATTGGTGAAAACTACCATCAGATCGGGGCTTCCGAGCTTTCTTTCAAAGTCGGCAGGCATCTGAGTGAAAACCTTCGCCTTGCAGTTATAGGACTTGCATATATCCTTATACCTTGTAGCCATGCGGTCATTACCGCCTACAACAACGATACTCATATTATCGTCTCCCTTCGTAATATTCGTGGTGCGGTTAGTATAAGCTAACCACGATATAAATATAGCATACTTTTCCGCATTTGTCAAGTAAAAAAAAATCAACTAAAAAAATTTTTCACATGTCACAGCAGGGTGCTCGCCGCACGGCTAATACGCGGCAGGGAAAACCCTGCACCAATACGCGCCGCACTATTGCTTTAACTTTTCAGACCTTGAACGCGGAGCAAGATAGTGCAGGCTAAAAAGAAAAAAGCCCACCTCATTATAGAAGTGGGCTTGTGTACTGTTATAATTCAGCTATAGTTCCGCATTACCCCATTACAACTACTACGTTGGTCTGGTCGGTGAGCTTGTCTGCGCTGAGGTAGCAGCCCTCTACAGCTTCGCCGTTTACTGTCATCGACTTAACTCCACTCTGTACATGGTCGGGGTTCTGAATGTCGATAGAAAGATGCTTGCCTCTGAAATTCTTCTCGATCTTGAAGCCGTCCCACTCGTGAGGAATAGACGGGCTGATTGTAAGACCGTCAGCGTCAGGTCTCATACCGCAGATACCCTCAACACAGCCTACCATTACGGTCGAGCCTGTTCCTGTCAGCCAGTGAACATGAGAACGGCCTGCATAAGGTGAACGTGTTGACTCGGTGAACTGTCCGTGAACGTATGGCTCGAGAACTCTCTGCTCTGCCTTATCATTCATGTTTGCAGGTGAGGACTCAAGGAAGTACTCAAATGCCCTGTCACCGTGACCGAGAAGCGACTCAGCCAGAATAGCCCAGCCCTGTGTCTGCGAGAAGATACCGCCGTTCTCCTTGGTATCAGGATTGAAGATGTGCATGAGAGCACCGTCAAAGTAGTGGTCTACATAAGGCGGCTCCATGATCTTAACGCCGTAAGGAGTGTTCAGTATGCGGTGTACGCTCTCCATAGCTGTTTCAGCCTGCTCCTTTGTAGCAAAGCCCGAGATAACTGCCCATGACTGAGGATTGAGCCACATAGATGCCTCAGGATCTTTCTTCGCACCTACAACCTCGCCGTTGTCACGGATACCACGGATAAATCTGTCCTCGTCCCAGCAAGCTGCTAAGCTTTCGCCAAGCTCTGCCTGTACCTTGTCGATATATGCAATATACTCGGTATCGTTCTTCTCCTGAGCATACTTCTTGATAACGCTCATAGCATAGTAGAGCTGGAATGCCACGAAGGTAGACTCGCCCTTCTTGCCCATTCTCAGGCAGTCATTCCAGTCAGCGTGCAGACCTGCAGGCATTTTATGAGCACCAAGTCTCTCCTGCGAGAAGCGGATAGCATTCTTCAGATGCTCATAAACGGTAGCCTCTCCGCCGCCTGTCTCAGCATAAACGATAACCTCATCAAGGAATGCCTTATTGCCTGTCTCGCCTATGTACTTCTCTATTGTCGGGAACAGCCAGAGAGCGTCATCAGCTCTGTAAGAGGGATGTCCTGTCTCCTTAGCGTAAACGCTGTTTTCGTCGTTCTCATCGGGGCAGGTCTCATTGCCTGCGTTGTGGTCAAACTTAACGAGAGGCAGTCCTCCGCCGTTAGATACCTGTGCAGAGAGCATAAATCTGATCTTCTCAGCAGCAAGCTCGGGGTTGATATGGATAATACCCTGAATATCCTGAACAGTATCTCTGTAGCCGTAGCCGTTTCTCAGACCGCAGTAAATGAACGATGCAGCTCTAGACCAGATAAATGTGATGAAGCACTGATAAGCGTTCCATACGTTTACCATGTTGTTGAACTTGTCATTCGGTGTGCTGATCTGGAAATTGTTGAGCTGACCGTGCCAGTAGTCAATAAGCTCTTTGAGCTCAGCGTCTGCCTTGCCTGCTGTCTTATACTCAGCCATGATAGCGTCAGCAGTCTTGGGGTCTTTCTGACCTACAACGTAGATTACCTCGGCTGTCTCTCCGGGAGCAAGCTTTGCAGCCGACTGCAGAGCACCGCAGGCATTTGAGTTGTAGTTCATAGCGCCGTCGCACTTGCCGTTCTCGACTGCGATCGGGTTGCCGTATGTTCTGTAAGAGCCTATAAAGCTGTCGAAGTTACCGTTTGCGGAAACAACGTCAGCACCGACAAGACCGAAGAACCTTTCTCTGTGGTTGGAGCCATCAGCGTCCTTGCCGCTGTTCTCATTTATATGCTGAACTATCTTATTGCCTTCAAGGCTTGTTCTTGTGATAAAGAGGGTATACTGCAGGTTTACCTGATCCTGCTCGTAGTTGTTCTCGTTAGTGAACTCGCAGAAGCCGAAGAGCGAGAGGTCTCTTTCCTTATCGGAGGTGTTTGTCACCTTGACTCTCCATATCTCATGAGTTTTGTTCAGCGGAACATAGTAAGTAATCTCTGACTTGATACCTGCATACTCACTTGTGATAGTGGTATAAGCTGTACCGTGGCGGCACTCTGTCTTATACTGATCGAGGGGCTTGCCTACGGGCTGCCATGTAGCAGACCAGTAATCCTTGGTCTCATTATCTCTGATGTAGACATATCTGCCCGGCAGGCCGATATTTGAATTGAAGCGATAGCGGAGAATTCTTCCGTTAGCGCCGCTTTTGACGAAGCTGTAGCCTCCGCCGTTATTTGAAACGATAGCACCGTACTCAGGCGAGCCCAAATAGTTAGCCCAGGGTGCAGGGGTATCGGGTCTGGTGATGACATATTCCTTGTTTTCAAGGTCAAAATATCCATACTGCATATTATCATACGCTCCTTTGAATTTATTTGGCACTAAGCCATACCTGTACATATATTTTAACATATCTTTCCCGACATTACAAGGGGGTAATCAGAAAAATCCTGTTTCAAAAAATTAAATTATTAAGTCTTAATCGTTTTCGGCAGGGAAAACCCTGCACCAATACGCGCCGTACTTTTGCTTAAACCTTTTCTTGCCTTGAACGCGGAGCAAGATAGTGATAACAAAAACAAGAAACAAAAAGAAAAATAAAAAAGGAAAACAACAACCCCAATAAACCCCATAAACCACCCGAGCGGCAGGGAAAACCCTGCACCGCCACGCGCCGTACTTTTGCTTAAAACTTTTCCTGCCTTGAACGCGGAAATAGATAGTGATAACAAAAACAAGAAACAAAAAGAAAAATAAAAAGGAAAACAACAAACCCAATAAACCCCATAAACCACCCGAGCGACCTGCGAAGCAGGCTGCTCAAGGGTGGAGGCAATAAAAGCAAGACCACTATCCACTAGCACGTCAAGAAGTGGAAGTCACGTCACCGGACGTGACGAACGAACAGAGAACCAAGAATGGAACTACGATTGAGGTTTCGTGGGCAAAAGAGGGAATAAGGAAGGGGGATACAAAGGGG
>CAMMYU010000086.1:0-21719 GCA_946528545.1 uncultured Ruminococcus sp. | reverse complement strand
TGAAGGTCTGGAGCTTGATGAGGAGCAATTGGAGCTTATCTCGGGAGGATTAGCTTTTCGTGAAGACATGACTCCGGATGAGTTTCTGAAGATCTTAAAGGTTCCTCAGGAGAAGCAGAATGAGCTCATCAAGAAATATGGTAAGAAAAGACTTTAAAAAGAGCACTGACCCCATATCCGTTTGGATATGGGGTTTCTTATGCAAAAAGGGACAGAGGATATTACCTCTGTCCCTTTACTATTACCGATTATTTGCCAAGCGCTTCCTTAGCCTTTGCAACAATGTTCTCTGCACACAGACCGTACTGCTTGAGAAGCTCAACAGCAGGACCCGAATGACCGAATTCATCATTCACACCGATCTTTACAAGCTTTGCAGGCTGCTTTTCTGCAAGCACATCAGCTACAGCAGAGCCAAGTCCGCCGATAACGCTGTGCTCCTCAACTGTAAGGAGAAGACCTGACTTTGCAGCGGCTGCAGCGATAAGCTCCTCATCTATCGGCTTGATAGTATGGATATTGATAACGCCTGCGTCAATGCCCTCTGCCGCGAGAGTCTCGGCTGCCTGAATTGCCTCATAAACCATAAGACCTGTAGCAACTATTGTGATGTCCTTGCCGTCTTTAAGGGTTATGCCCTTACCGATCTCAAACTTGTAGGTTGCGGGATCATTAAAGATAGGAGCTGCAAGTCTGCCGAACCTCATATAAACAGGACCTTCATAATTGATAGCTGCTTCAACTGCTGCCTTTGCCTCAACGTCATCGGCAGGGTTTATTACTACCATACCGGGGATAGTTCTCATAAGAGCTATATCCTCGTTGCACTGGTGAGTAGCGCCGTCCTCGCCGACGGAGATACCTGCGTGAGTTGCACCTATCTTAACGTTCAGGTGAGGATAACCGATAGAGTTTCTTACCTGCTCAAAAGCTCTGCCTGCTGCGAACATTGCAAAGGTTGATGCAAACGGAATCTTTCCTGTTGCTGCCATACCTGCTGCAACGCCCATCATGTTTGACTCGGCGATACCGCAGTCAAAATGTCTGTCAGGGAACTTCTTCTTGAATATGACTGTCTTTGTTGCAGCTGCGAGGTCTGCATCAAAAACGTAGAGATTATCATACTTCTCGCCAAGCTCTGCAAGAGCCTCGCCATAGCTTTCTCTTGTAGCTTTCTTCTGTAAATCTGCCATAGTCTTAACCCTCCAGCTCTTTAAGATGTGCTGTCAGCTCAGCAACAGCCTGATCGTACTGCTCCTTATTAGGTGCAGCACCATGCCACGACACGTTGTTCTCCATGTAGGAAACGCCCTTGCCCTTAACGCTCTTCTGAACGATGACTACGGGCTGACCGCTGATCTTCTCAGCCTCATTGAAGGCAGCCTCGATAGAGTCAAAATCGTGAGCGTCACAGGTTATTGCGTGCCAGCCGAATGCCTCGAACTTCTCGACTATCGGATAAGGCGACATTACGTCTTCAATCTTTCCGTCGATCTGGAGACCGTTGTTATCAACAACTGCAACGAGGTTATCAAGCTTATAGTGAGCAGCAAACATAGCTGCCTCCCAGACCTGACCCTCTTCGATCTCACCGTCACCGAGAACAGTGTATACCTTGTAGGTATCATTTGAAAGCTTTGCCGAGAGCGCCATTCCGCAGGCAACGGAGATACCCTGTCCGAGCGAACCCGAGGACATATCTACGCCCGGGATAGTGATACATGGGTGACCCTGTAAAAGAGCTCCGATATGTCTGAGGGACTTGAGCTCCTCCTTTGGGAAGAAGCCTTTCTCAGCAAGTGTTGCATAAAGCGCAGGTGCTGTGTGACCCTTTGAAAGAACAAATCTGTCTCTCTGGGGCTCATCGGGCTTGTCGGGATAGACATTCATCTTTGCAAAATAAAGGTATGTCATCAGGTCAGCGATCGAGAGCGATCCGCCCGGATGACCTGACTTAGCATTGAACACGCCCTCGATGATCCCGAGACGGATCTTCGCAGCCGTGATCTCTAACTGCTTTTTCAGTGTTGCGTCCATAAATTACGACCTCCAAATTAATTTCTATTTTACCTCATAAGAGGCTTAAATACTGATATTTCCATTCATTATATCGTCTATAACGTCGGCTATGAAATTCTCCTCACATGAAGACGGATAAACCCTGTCACAAACTGCCTTGACCTCATCAACTGCATTTGAGGGGCAGACGCTCATATCTGCTGCCTGTAAAAGTTCGATATCATTATTGTAATCCCCTGCCGCTATAAAGAAATAGTCCTGCATGGAGCACCTTTCACGCATTATGTTCAGGGCTGTACCTTTTGAGATGTTCTGCGGAAGTATCTCATAGTACTCCTTGCTGGAGCGTACAAAGTCAACACCGGTGTAGCCCTTCTTCTCAACAAAGGACATAAGTTCCTCCATTCTTTCGGGAGGGAGTGCAAAAAGCACCTTGTACCATTCCTTAGAGGGTATTTCATCAACTGTACAAATAACGGGAATTACCTTGCATATCTGATTATGTACAGCTTCCATTTCAGTCATCTGCGGAACATACACAGCTTCAAGTGCAAGCACCTCAGAGCCTACCCAGGGGTGAGCGTCAAGTATCTCCCTTGTTATCTCTCTGACGCTTTGCGGAAGGAAAACATCATATATCTGCTTTTTGTCTTTTATATCGTAGACCATTCCGCCGTTGCACATGATTATCGGGGCATTTACCTTTACAAGCCCGAAGTACTGGTCTGCCGCCTGTATTGCTCTGCCCGTTGCAATAGAGAAGCGGCCGCCTGCCTGCATAAAACGCTCAACTGCGGCAACTGTCCTCACAGAGGGTATTTTCGACGAGGGCAGAAAAGTGCCGTCCATATCGGTTATAAGAAGTATCTTTGATATATCCAAGCTCATTAAAAGCGACCTTTCAATTATTCTGTCCTAGCTTTCTGAGTATCTTTTGAAAGTACTCGGGAAGCTCACTGTCAAATTCCATATATTCATGGGTTTCGGGGTGGATAAAGCCTATCTTTTTAGCGTGAAGGCACTGCCCGTCAACACCTTTGACAGCCTTTCCGTAGACATCATCTCCGTATACGGGGTGACCCATATAGGCACAGTGAACTCTTATCTGGTGTGTTCTGCCTGTTTCAAGGCGAAAACGTATATGAGAGCAGTTTCCAAACTCTGCGACAGTCTCATAATGAGTTACCGCATGGCGGGAGTTTTGTTCAGTAACGCACATTTTTTTACGGTCATACTTACTTCTGCCGATAGGGGCATCTATCGTGCCCGAGGGCTCCTTGAAGCGCCCGACCACAATAGCCTCATACTCTCTGGTGAAGCTGTGCTCCTTAATCTGTGCCGCAAGGAAATTGTGGGCATCATCGGTCTTTGCAACTATAAGAAGACCGCTGGTATTCTTATCTATCCTGTGGACGATCCCGGGTCTTATTACTCCGTTTATCGAGGAAAGCCTGCCCTTGCAGTGAAACAAAAGCGCATTCACAAGAGTTCCGTCAGGGTTTCCTGCCGCAGGGTGAACTACCATACCCTTAGGCTTATTGACAACCAGCAAGCTTTCGTCCTCGTAAACTATCTCAATCGGGATATCCTGAGGGACAGCGTCAAGCTCTTTGGGCTCAGGTATCTCAATGTCGATAACATCGCCAGATCTGAGCTTATAGTTCTTAGGCTTGGCCTCTCCGTTTACAAGGACCGCACCGTTCTCGATAAGACCTGCCGCCGCAGACCTTGTTAAGCTTTCAGCCTGTTCGGAAATGAACTTATCAAGTCTTGCACCGCTTCCTTCAGCTTCAAGTCTCAGACTGCTCATCTTTTGCCTCTTCGGTTTCGGACTCTTTATTCTCTTTTTTCTTGCTGTCACTACTCAGGAACAGCGCACATATACAGAAAAGTATCGCACCGACAACAACGCAGATATCCGCAAAGTTGAATATCGGGAAATTGATCGGCTCAAACTTGATATAATCAACTACCTCGCCGAGCCTTATCCTGTCGATAAGGTTGCCGATTCCGCCTGCAACCATAAGGGCTATCGAGAAAAGCTCAAGTCGGCTTCCCTTTCTGATTCGGTACATATACCAGAATGCGACAGCGCAAACTACTATCGGAAGCAGAATCAGAAACCACGTTTTGCCCTCCATCATGCTCCATGCTGCGCCTGAATTTCTGATGTGCTGAAGACTGAATATTTTTTTGCTGCCGAGCTTTATAACCTCAGTGGGCTCTGCTCCCAAAGTGAGATTATTAACTACCGCAAGCTTTATAAGCTGATCTGCTCCGATCAGCACCGCAATCACTGCCAATGCTATAAAAAACATGATCACACTCCGTGTGTTTACTTACCGCAAAAAGGCTCTGCGAGCAGAGCCTTACGGTTATTAGTTATTCTTTCCGAATTTGAGATCATTGAAGTTGCTCTTCGGAATAACGGGATCGAATGAACCTGTCTGAAGAATCTTGTCTATGTTCTCGGAATTCTGTACACCCTGTGCAAAAGGCTCGTCTGTCTGTACGGGCTCTTCGGGAGCAAATGAAACAGGCTCCTCCTGTACAGCGGGCTCTTCCTCATAGTACTCCTCATCCTCAAGCTCATCAAGGCTTGCCTCGAATTCCTCCAGCTCCTCGGGAGTCATGGTAGGAAGCTCCATTACAAGTCTTATCTGCTTATTGTAAAGCTCAGTAAGATTTGCCTTGAAATATGTTACCTCAGCCTGCAGGTTTTCATAAGCCTCGAGCTCCTCATCGTAAGCGGCTCTGATCTCGTCGAGCTTTCTCTCAGTGATATCTGTATTCTGCTGGATAAGCTCTGCACACTTAGCCTTGTGCTCCTTAACTATTCTCTCGCACTCAGCTGCGCTCTGCTCAGAGAGTCTTACCTGCTCGCTCTTTGCAGAATCGAGCATCTGCTTTGACTGTGCCTTTGCATCAGCGATTATCTTTGCTGACTCCTTATGTGCAAGTACGAGTGATGATCTGATAGCCTCCTCATCAGCCTTGTACTGTTCAAGCTCTGCCTTGAGCTTTTCAATCTCGTCAGCCTGATCGAGATTCTGCTTTTCAAGAGCTGCATAGTCAGAAGCGGTCTGAACGAGGAATGAATCTACCTCGTCGGGGTCAAAGCCGTTTTTCACTGTACTGAAATTCTTTCCCTTGATGTTTGATGCACTTAACATAAAATTACCTCCGAAATTCACACAAATTTACAAATAGTTATATGTATTCTGTCTTTTTTTGAAACACCGTCAACGCTCTTAAAAAGGAACTTTCCGTATCCTCTGACTGAGAAGCGGCTGCCCTCAGAAAGCTTTGTATCGGGTGTATATCTTGTTATATGATCAATTACTATTCCTGTCGAGCGTATAAGCCTTGCGGCCTTCTCCCGTGAGAGCCCCAGCGCTAAGCTCAGGATACAGTCTGCTCTGAGCGATGCTGCAAAGCCTGACTTCTCAACCATTTCAGGCGCTCTGAACTTTGATCCGTCATAGCCCTCAGACGCCCTGACACCTATCCTTCCGATCTTTGTGACCAGAAGCGCATCATCTAAAGCGGTATCCCTCACGAACACTGTACTAATACCGTCTCCGACAAGTATATCCCCGACGCTTTCCCTTTTTATCTCCAGAGACATAAGTGCTCCGAGAAAATCTCTGTGGCTGAGCTTATCAGCCTGCCTGTAGGTGTAGGTAACAGCCCTCAGCGGAAAGTCCTCATGGCTTATCTCCTCATATGGCGGATAAACGCAGAGAATATTTCTCTCGGCATCATCATGCCCGCCCCAGAGAATATAGCGCTCAGTTTTCAGTGAAGCAGCAAGCCTTCTGCAAAGCTCGCACTGTCTTTCATCAAGAAAGGCTGAAAACTTTGTAATATAGCGTTCCTCGCTTGCAGAAAACCACTCGCTCACCTTATCAAGCAGGAACACATCCTCATCGGTTATATCAGGTATGTAGGAATAGTCTTTTCTTCCCATTATCAGAAGCTGTAGCCGTTGTTCTCCAGCTCGCTCATAAGGTCAACTCCGCTGAAGCCTACATTTCTCGGCATAATAGCGAAGGTCTTCTGAGCCATCATCTTTATATCTGCTCCGTTTGCATAAGCAACGCCTGAAATAAAGTCAAGTATTCTCTTTGCGTCCTCGCTCTTGACAGTCTCAAGGTTCAGGAGAACTGTCTTCATATCGTTGATGTCATCACCTATCGACTTGACCTCTGAAAAATCATTAGGTCTTGCAAGCACGATCTCAAGTACTGTAGTAGTCTGTTCCATTCTTGTCTGCCTTGGCGGCTCATATACAGGAGCTGATGCTGTCTGCTGGTGTGCCGTCGTTGTCCTTTCTATAGTTTCTGCTCTGCCTGCGGGAATGCCGCTTCTTGGGGAAGATGCATATATCTCTTCCTGCTCAAGCTCTTCCTCTCCGACAAACAGATTCTTAAAGCCCTTTGCGAATTTGCCCATTTCTAACCCTCCAAGTATTTTCTAGCTCCGAAAAGCTTCGTTCCGATCCTTACAAGATTTGAGCCATGCTTGATAGCCAGCTCATAATCCCCCGACATTCCCATCGAAAGTATATCCATAGAGACTTTATCTATCTTCTCCTGCTTTATTCTCAGGAAAATGCCGTTCATTTTTTCAAAGACCTCTTCACCTGAGCCTATTGGCGGTATCGCCATAAGACCCCTGACCGAAACATTTTCAAGCTCCGAGACCTCTCGTATCAGCGTCATGACCTCATCGGCCGAAACGCCGCTTTTCGTTTGTTCATCTCCTATATTTATCTCAATCAGAACATTGGCACACAGACTGTTCTTAGCCGCCTGCCTTTCTATCTCTTTTGCAAGCTTTATGCTGTCCACCGACTGAATGAGACTAACATCATTTATGATATATTTGACCTTATTGGTCTGCAAGTGTCCAATAAAATGGACTTCTGCATCTTTGGTGTAGCTATCCTTTTTTGAAAGGAACTCCTGCACCCTGTTCTCTCCGAGAAGCGTTGCCCCAAGTGAAGCCGCATAGTTTATCTTCTCGGGAGCTACAGTCTTTGTAACCGCCATAAGCCGCACAACATCGTCACTTTTACGATACTTTGCCTTGGCGTTCTCTATATTATAACATATTTCTTTATAATTTTCAAGGATATCAGGAAAAATATTATCCTGTTTTTTCAGAAGAGCCTGCTCCTGAGGCCTGCTCTGCGCTGTCATCTGTAACCACCTCTAACAAAATCTGGTCATACAGAAGGAGATTATCCTCTTCTGCGGTATTCTTTGAAAGAACGAAATCGTCTCCCTCGTAAATAACGTCTATCTTTTTGAATGTGATGTCCTTACCGAGAATTACATACACGCCCTTATCCTTACCCTTGAATCTTATAGCATCTCTCGGCACCTTAATGCCCTGATACTCGTCAAATATAAGCTTAAAGGACTTGACTCTCGACTCGACAAGTGTTTCATCAAGCCTGTTGCAGGAGAAAATAACCAGCGACTTGCCGTTTTCCCCTATGGTTTTTGACGAAACCACCCTGACATCATACACATTCTTTGAAGAATTTGTCGTCATGCTGAGCACAGCGCCCTCAGAAATACGCTTATCGGTGTCGATTATTCCTGCTATATAGCACGAATAATCCGTAAACATCTTACCAATAGCATTTGACTTTGGTTCTGCCTTGCCCTTGATAGCATTTTTTATATCCTTCTCGGTCAGCTCGGAGACCTTGCTCATACTAAGCTTGTCCTCAAAGCCGTCGGAATAGGAAACGAAATAGCCTGTCTCGCCTGCGGTTATTGCTCCGTTTGCCTTGACAGCGTTCTTTTTAAGCTGATTTTTCTGCTCTGTGAGCCTTTTTATCGCATCATTATAGTCCTCACTTGCGCCTGTAACAATAGAATAGATATTCATTGAAAGTGCAAGAGAATCCTTTGTCTGTCTGACAGAGGCATAATTTTCCCTTGATACTCCTGCCAGAAGATCCTTATATTTCTGATCTATGCCTGTTCTTACAGTTTCAGACTGCACCGAGGTCAGAAGTCCCGGCTCCTGAGCCTGCTGCAATGCAGCTATCTGCTCCTCAATTTTTGCTATCCTGTTATTCAGCATGATATCGTCTTCGGAGGAGTAGACCTCAGCTATAGTATTTCCAACAGACACCTTGCTGCCGTCAGGGTACGCATAATCAAGCACTCCCGAGCCGTCATAGGTTATTACCTTCTCATCTCTGATGATAACACCCTTAAACGGTATATCCTCATTAATAGTAACAAGGACGGCCTCTTCGGTATCGTGTCTGTCGTGTAAACGGTAATAGATCTGATTGCCAATGGTTGTCAGAAGAAAAACAGAAAGCAGACCTGTAATTATCTTTACGGTCAGTGACTTCATGATCTCTTATCAGCCCTCCGTTCCCGAGGCTGCATCAAGGATATTCACAGACTTCGACGGAATGATAGTCGAAATTGCGTGCTTGTAAACCACATTCTGATTTCCCGAGCAGTCAAGAACTACCACATAGCTGTCAAAGCCTCTGACAACTCCCTTGAACTGGAAGCCGTTCATCAGGATAAAGGTAGCTAAAATCTTCTCTTTTCTGATCTGGTTCAAGAAAACGTCCTGCAAATTAATACTCTTGTTCATTTTTATTCCTCCTAGGGGTCTTTACACAGATACAAATCATCAAATTATATTATAACACATAATTTTCGATTTGGCTATATCATTTTTCAATTTTTCTATAATTTTTTTAAGTTCAACAAATTTATCCGACTCAATCCATGAAATTCCGTCAACCCGCCTAAACCAAGTGAGCTGTCTTTTAGCATAATGACGGGTTTCCTGCTTGATTTTGTCAATACACTCCATAAGTCCTGCTTCACCCTCAAAGTACGGGATAAGCTCCTTATAGCCTATCGCCTGAGCACAGGTTGCAAGTCCGCCTGCTTCATAAACGGCTCTGCATTCCTCGATAAGACCCTGTTCAGCCATAATATCGACCCTTTTATCTATTCTGTCATAGAGCATCTGCCTGTCGGAAAAGGTCAGGCCGTAAATAAGGGCATCATAAGGGCTTTCCTCACGCCTTGAATTTTTCTTATGGACAGAAAGCGGCACTCCTGTCTTTTCATAGACCTCAAGTGCTCTTATCACTCTCGGAGTGTTGTTCTCGTGAACAGCTTCTGCGGTTTCGGGGTCAATTTCTCTGAGACGCTCCCACAAAGCGTGACTGCCCTGCTCCTTTATCTCGGATTCAAGTCTTTTTCTTATCTCAGCATCGCCCGCAGTATCATCAAATATGATATTCTGCACAAGTGAGCTTATATACAGCCCTGTTCCGCCGCAGACGATAGGAAGCTTTCCTCTTGAATAAATGTCCCTTATGCATTCTCCTGCAAGCTTTACATAATCAGCTACCGAAAACGGCTGATCGGGCTCAAGGAAATCTATCAGGTGGTGCGGTACACCCTGCATTTCATCGGGAGTGGGCTTTGCAGTTGCTATACTGAGACCTTTATATATCTGCATTGAGTCGGCAGATACTATCTCGGCGCCGTATTCCTTTGCAAGCTCAACCGACAAGGCAGTTTTCCCTGAGGCTGTAGGGCCTGCTATTACTATAAGCGGTATTTTTTCAGTCAATACATCCGCCCCTTATACTATTCTTCTGAACTGCTTTTCTATGTCCCTCTTGGTAAGCTTGATTATTACAGGTCTTCCGTGAGGGCAGTATCTTATATCGTCATTTTCATAGACGGCATCAAGCAGTGCCTGAAGCTCGGCTATGCTGTTGTCATCATTTGCTTTGATAGCCGCCTTGCAGGCTACCGAATGGTAAAGGTCATCAAAAACCTCGGACTGGGGATTTATCTTATTGTCCATAAGGTTTTTGGCAAGCTCGCAGAGAACCTCTGTCGGGTCATTGTCACCGAGGATTATCGGCACGCCCTTTACGGCAACAGTCGGAGCTGTATCGGGCTCGACCTCAAAGCCTAAGACTGATATCTTCTCTAAGTTCTCGCAGACTGCGTCATACTCGGGGTATGATAGCAGCACCATGATAGGCTCTAAAAGAAACTGCGGCTGAAGCTTGTTTGCATCGTCCTTTATCTGCTCGAAAATATATCGCTCATGTGCTGCGTGCTTATCCATGAGTATCATCTCATTTCCGCACTGGGCTATCACAAAGGTCTTGAAAAGCTCTCCTATAACTATGGGCTTCGGCTCTTCTTTTTTTGCAAACTGAATGGTCACAGGCTCCTGCTTTTTTTCAAAGCTTTGAGCATTTATGAATTTGAAGCCATCATTCTCATCTGAAGCCTCAAGCTCTGCAGGAAGCTCATTTACTATCCTATTCATATCCTCTGCGGTCATGGGCTTTGGCTCTTCCGGTGCTTTCTCGGGAGCAGCAGGTTCAGGCTTATCAAGCTGGGAAAGGAAAATATCCTCGCCCTGCTTTGCTCTTTCTATCTGCTCGGGAGCAAGCTTTCTGAGCTCCACCTTTGAGACTATCGGCTCAGAGAGCTTAGTCACCTCTGCTCTGTTCTCATAATGCACAGGCTGAGATACCTGCTTCACAGGCTTGGGAGCCTTTACGGGCTCGCTCACAAACTGCATCTGAGTTCCCGTGTCCTTGGGCGGTACTTCATAGAGCTCACGCTCGGAGAAATGCCTGCCCTTATCAAGAGTCATTTTGTTCGGAGCATCAAACATCAGAAGTGAATTTTTCACTGCAAAATAAACGGCCTCGTGCATAAGCTTTTCATTCGAGAAGCGCACCTCTGTCTTAGTCGGGTGAACATTCACATCGACCGTATTCGGAGGAGCATCAACAAAAAGCACGCAGGCAGGAAACTTTCCTACCATTATCTGATTGCGGTAAGCCTCTTCAAGGGCTGCCGCCATAGCTCTTGACTTTATATATCTGTGGTTTACAAAGAAATTCTGAAATCTTCTGTTGGGCTTTGCGGACAGCGGCTTTACAGTATAGCCGGTTACCCTCATACCCTGATAGGAATAGTCTATCTCCATAAGTGATGAGGCAAACTCTCTTCCGAAAACCGAATACACAGCAGAATATAGCTTTCCGTCACCTGCGGTAAGGAGCTCTGTCTTGTTGTCACGGATAAATTTGAACGAAACCTCGGGGTGAGACAATGAAATTTTTGAGACAAGGTCTGCAACTGCGTTTCCCTCGGAGACATCTTTTTTCAGGAATTTCAGCCTTGCGGGAACGTTATAGAAAATGTCCCTTACAAGAAAGGTTGTGCCGTCTGGGCAGCCGCTTTCCTCTAAGGCAACCTCCTGAGTGCCCTCGATAACATAGTGCGTTCCAAGCTCGTCCTCGGGTCTTTTGGTGAGCACATCTACCTTTGCGACCGCACAGATAGACGCAAGCGCTTCACCTCGGAAGCCGAGTGTCATTATATTCTCCAGGTCCTGCTTTACATTAATTTTGCTTGTTGCATGACGCAAAAAGGCAGTGGGCAGATCCTCTTTAGATATGCCCTTGCCGTTATCGGTAACTCTTATATAGGTTCTGCCGCCGTTTTTTATTTCTACAGTAACTACAGATGCGCCTGCATCTATTGAGTTTTCAAGAAGCTCCTTGATTATCGAGGCAGGTCGGTCAATAACCTCACCTGCTGCAATAAGCTCGGATACTTCCTTTGAAAGAAGCTTTATCTCCGCCATTTTGTTTCCTGTTCTATGGCTTTCGCCTTAAATATATTTTACGATCTCTTTTATAAATTCACGAAGCTCAGTATCATCGAGCTCATCAATGTTGGTCTTTCTGAGCTTGTCAACTATCATGCTGTCGGTTATCTTATCAAAGCTTACCTGAATATCGTCACGGGCTGCTTCCTCGGCAAGCTTTTCACGGTTTGCACGTTCAAGCTCTTCAAGAAGCTCATCAGCCCTTGTGATTATCTTCTTCGGGAGTCCTGCCAGCTTTGCGACCTCTATTCCGTAGCTCTGGTCAGCTCCGCCCCTGACTATCTTTCTGAGGAAGCGGATATTTCCGCCCTGCTTTCTGACAGATACGGAGTAGTTTATAACGCCCTCCATTTCACTTTCAAGTGAAATAAGCTCGTGGTAATGGGTAGCGAAAAGAGTCTTGCAGCCAAGCTTTTTGGAATTGAGGATATACTCGGCAACCGATCTTGCAATCGAGATGCCGTCAAAGGTAGAGGTACCTCTCCCGACCTCATCAAGGATAACAAGGCTGTTCTTTGTTGCGTGCTTGACTATATCGGCTACCTCGCTCATTTCCACCATAAAGGTAGACTGTCCTGCAGTAAGGTCATCGGAAGCGCCTATCCTTGTGTAGATCTGGTCTACGACCGAGAGTCTTGCATACTCGGCAGGCACAAAGGAGCCTATCTGCGCCATAAGGCAGATAAGCGCTATCTGTCTCATATATGTGGATTTACCCGACATATTAGGTCCCGTGATTATTGCCATTCTGTTGGCTGTCAGGTCAAGATATGTATCGTTCGGGACAAAAACTTCGTTTTTCTGCATAAGCTCAACAACAGGGTGACGGCCCTTTCTTATCTCAATGGAGCCGTCCATAGTGAGGTCGGGCTTGCAATAGTTGTTATTAAGAGCCGCTGCCGCAAACGAACACAGCACATCTATCTGCGCTACTGCCGATGCAGTCTGAGATACGGTCTTTATCTGGGTTGAAGCAAAGTCGATTATTTCTGAGAATATCTCCTGTTCCAGAGTAATTATCTTATCGCTTGCACCAAGTATAGTGTTCTCTGCATTTTTAAGCTCTTCTGTAATAAATCTCTCGCAGTTTGCAAGAGTCTGCTTTCTTATATAGGTCTCGGGGACAAGGTCGTAATATGACTTTGTGACCTCAAGATAATAGCCGAACACTCTGTTATAGCCGACCTTCAGGTTCTTTATGCCTGTGCTTTCACGCTCTCTTTCGGCTATGTCCTCGATTATCTGCTTGCCGCCGCTGCGTATTTTTCTAAGGCTGTCAAGCTGCTCATTGAAGCCGTCACGGATAACTCCGCCGTCCTTGACACTGACAGGCGGCTCGTCAACTATAGCATTGCCGATAAGATTATTTATCTCATCTAAGGTAGAAATCCTCTCATTGCAGGACTTCAGAAGCTTTGCCGAAAAGCCCTCAAGCATTTCTTTCAGAGCAGGCAGCTTTTCAGCCGTTACCGACAGCGACCTCAGGTCTCTCGGAGATGCACTCTTGTACATTACCCTTGTCATAAGCCTTTCAAGGTCATATACACCTCCGAGGATCTCCTTTATTTCAGAAAGCTCCACAGGCGACTCGGTAAGCTGCTCGACAGCATCAAGGCGTTCCATTATCCTTGCAGGATTAACAAGCGGCTGCTCGATGTAGGAACGAAGCATTCTTCTTCCCATTGATGTTTTTGTATTGTCAAGAACCCACAGGAGCGAGCCCTTTTTGTCCTTGCTCCTGAGAGTTTCCACAAGCTCAAGATTTCGTCTTGCAGAATAACCGATAGTCATCATCGGATCATTAATATGCACCTGAACATCTGCAAATCTGCCTGCAAGCTTTTTCTGCGTTCTGAAAACATAAGTGAAAAGACCGCAAAGCGCTGCCTCTGCACAGCTGTCATTTTCAAGCTGTACCTGAAGAGCATCAAAGGTCTCCCTGGTGGTCTGAGCAGAGATCTCGTCTGCGTGCTTCATTATTACAAAATCATCATCAGCAAGCGCCCGAATACTGCTTCCGATACGAAGGCTTATAAAGTCCTTCAAGGGCTCACATTCATCTGCATCATTATTCAGTAATATCTCCGAGGGCTCAAATCGTGTAAGCTCATTGTACAAACGCTCAAGCATATCCTTATCGCTGAACGAAAACAGGTGTACCTCGCCTGTGGAAATATCAGCAAGAACTGCAGCACAGGAAGAAGTCTCCGCCATCATATAAATACAGCAGAGAAAGTTATTAACCGAATCATCGAGCATGGAGCTCTCTATCAGCGTGCCGGGAGTGATGACCCTCAGCACCTCACGGGGAACCATGCCTTTGCAGGTCGCAGGATCAGCAGTCTGCTCACATATTGCAATGCTGAAGCCGTTATCAACAAGCTTCTTTATATAAGTATCGCAGGCATGGTGCGGCACTCCGCACATGGGAGCTCTTCTCTGCAGACCGCAGTCACGGCCTGTAAGGGTAAGCCCAAGTGCCTTTGAGACCTCAACAGCATCGTCAAAGAACATCTCGTAAAAGTCTCCGAGCCTGTAAAACAATATATGCCCGGGGTACTGCTCCTTGACCTGAAAATAATGTCTCATCATAGGAGACAGATTGCCCTCCTGCTCCAGCTGTTCGAGCGTATATCCCAGATATGCGGGAGCAAGTCCGTCATTTCCTTTTATCTCTTCGTTTGAGCCGTTCACCGCAGCTCACCTCTTTCTATATGTTGAGTTTAGCCGCAGCCCGAACAGCCTGCGCAGCTGCCTGAACAGCTCTGAGGCGGTGTATCGGGACAGGTCTCGGGGTCCTCTCCCTCTGATGCCTGAGAAATAATGTAGTTCACCGAGGTGATGAGCTTTGAAAGCTCAGCCTTCGCCTCATTGAACTCAACCATTTTGGGCATCTCCATGATCTCCTTGTACATATCCTGAATGTCACGGTTAAGTTCCTTGAGCTTTTCGGTATCGTTGCCGTTTTTTCTCATCTCCTCACCAAGCTCCGAACGCTTGATGTTAAACTCACCTATCTTGTTCTGAAGCTCAGTGTCGGTATCGTTGAGCGAGCACGCATTCATATATCTTGTGTACCTCTCGTCCTGCTGAATAGCCTTTCCAAGCTCTCTTGTCAATTCTATTACGTCCATATTGTTTATCCCTTAGGGATATCCTCCTCTCGTATTCCTTCGAGCGCCCAGTTCATTGCCTTTACAGCCCTGACGCTCACAAATTTACCAACAAGGCTCTTATCGCCCTGAAATTCAACTATTATATCCTCATCGCTCTTTCCTGTGAGCCAGCCCTCGCCCTTTCTGCCCTCGCCTGTGGGGAGAACTCTGAGCGTTCTGCCTACAAAACGGCCGAGCCACTCGCTTGTGACCTCACGCTGCTCCAGAATAAGCTCTCTTAGCCACAGACCCTTCTGCTTGTCCGAAATATCATCGGGAAGCTTTGCCGCAGGAGTGCCGCTTCTTCTGGAATACACAAAAGAATAGATGTTATCGTACTTCACTTTCTTGATGATATCCTTCGTCATACAGAACTCTTCGTAGGTCTCCCCAGGGAAGCCCACTATAAGGTCGGTTGTGAACGAAAAGTCGGGAGCCTTTGACCTTGCGTAGCCGATTATCTCCATATACTTTTCCACAGTGTATCGCCTGTTCATAGCCTTGAGTATCCTGTCCGAGCCTGCCTGCACAGGCAGATGAAGATGAGTGCATATCTTATCGCACTCAAGTATCGTATCAATGAGCTCGGGGCTTGCGTCCTTCGGGTGGCTTGACATAAAGCGCACACGAAAGTCGCCATCTATCTCATTAACTGCCCTCAGAAGCTCAGTAAAGCCATAGCTGTAGGAGTTTACATTCTGACCCAGAAGCATTATTTCCTTATAGCCCTGAGAAACCAGTGTCCTGACCTCTTCAAGTACCTTTTCGGGCCTGCGGCTGCGCTCTCTGCCGCGCACATAGGGTACTATACAGTATGTGCAGAAATTGTTGCAGCCATACATTATCGGCACGAACGCCTTTATCTTGTCATCTCGAAGCTGAGCAAGATCCTCATTTATATCGCCGTACTTGTCCGACTGATTGAACACTCTTTTATGCTCAAACACAATCTCGCTGAGCATATCGTAAAAGTCACCGTAGGCAAATGTTCCGAACACAAGGTCAACATAGCGGTAGGACTCTTTTATCTTCTCGGCAACGTGCTTTTGCTGAGCCATACAGCCGCAGATACCTATGATAAGGTCGGGCTTTTTCTCTTTGAGTTTTTTTAGCTGTCCGAGGTTTCCGAACACTCTGTCCTCGGCATTCTCTCTGACAGCGCAGGTATTATAGATTATAAGCTTGGCATTCTCGGGCTTGTCCGTGAATTCAAAGCCTATAGCACTCAGCATACCCTTTAGCTTTTCACCGTCGCTGACATTCTGCTGACAGCCGAATGAATGTATCAGCGCCAGCGGTTTATGCCCCTCAAAACGCTCATATTCTAGGGCTTTGGTGTATAGCTGCTCCTGTGCGGAGAGCTTACCCTCGGTTATTGAAGCAGTCATACTATCCCTCATTTCATAGTCATAAATCCCCGATTTT
This sequence comes from uncultured Ruminococcus sp., assembly GCA_946528545.1. Lineage (GTDB taxonomy): Bacteria > Bacillota > Clostridia > Oscillospirales > Ruminococcaceae > Hominimerdicola. The sequence goes on along the minus strand of CAMMYU010000086.1, from coordinate 5,409 downwards.
TTGCCATAGGGCACACTAACCGACAATACATATACTATTATAATCTTTTTTTACTGTTTTGTCAACTATAAAAAGAAAGAGCCGCAGCAGGGAAAACCCTGATGCGGCTATTGTTGTCAGCTTCTTGGGGTTCGGCTGCCATTCTGTCTGTCGGTGCTTGGGGTGTTTTCTGTATTTGTGCTTTCGCTGTTCTGACTGTCGCAGGCTTTCTCATCAAGCCCCTGTGGGAAAAACTCATTTGTGGGAAAGCTGATCTTTGAGAACATCTCACAGGGAGTATCGTCAGAGGCTGAGCACTCCTTGCCGGGTATGCAGTAATCATAGGACGGCATAAGCATTGATACAGGACGTGTAAGCTGGATTATCGCAAAGATACCGATAGTTATCTCGACCGACGCATCGACAGCAGGCTGTGCTTCACCCGACGCAGGTGTAAAGTTTACCGCTAAGCACATCGGCTGAGCCACATTGACGGTAGCGGTCGGCAGGGTTGACGTGCAGCAGGCAGCACAGCCAGACACCTGAGCCTGTTCAGGCTGGGCAGGGTCGAAGCCCGAGGAAAAGCGCTTGGTACTTGCGTCGCTGCCGTAGAGTATAACGGTCTTAGTGAAGCTTGCGTCACCGTAAACTACAGTTGGTGTTGTAGAGTCTGCGGTATAGGCGTCGATCTCGCAGCGGAAATTGTAGGTGCAGTCAACTGTGTAAAAGCCCCTGTTGAAGGCAACGGGCGTTACCGTAAAATCTGCGCTCTCGACATCAATACACTTCGTCTTGACGTAAGCCGCCGCATTTATCACAGCCTGATCGGCTGTATCAAAGGTTACTGCAAGGTTTTCAAGGCAATCCTGCGATGAGCAGGAATCAAAGACCCTCATGGCTTCCAGGCAGACGGCTTCCTTGAAATTGCTGTTTGAATTAGTAGGCATAAAAGATCCTCCTGTCAGTAAGTATAGATTAAAGTAATTTTGTACTTCTCTATATCTTATTCACAGGAGGTCAGAAATGTGCAATTATTCTTTTGGTTTGCCTGATATGAATGCAGCAGCACCGATAACAGCTGTCATAGCACCCAGCAGCAAAGCACTGCTGTTGAAGGTGATTCCGGGAAGAAAAGGAAGATATCTGACTGTTACCGTATCTCCCGGCTGAGCTACATCATCAGTTGATACACGCTCCGTATACTTAAAAGTCTCACCGTCAACGCTGTATTCATAGGTGTTGATATATTTTACGCCCTTGTTTACAGGCTGAGCTTTTACAAAATCTGCCTTGGCTTTGCCGCCGAATATCAGGATAAACAGGCTTGCAAGCACAGTCAGGCCTCCGATGAGCAGCAGCGCAGCACCAATTGAGCGCAAGCTGATGAACTTAGTTTTTACTTTAATAAGTCCCATATATGCACTATTTCTTATCAGGTGTTCTTATCCACAGTTTTGAACTGCTTCAGGTTTCCTATCTTCTCGTTTCTCTCATCAAGCACCTTTTCAACATCTGTCCAGTCAAGTCCCTGATTAACTGCCAGTACCATTACATGATAAAGAAGATCATTTATCTCGTTTTTAAGCTCGTCATTATCACCGTTCTTTGCAGCGATGATAGTCTCGGCAGCTTCCTCGCCGACCTTCTTGCATATCTTATCTACTCCCTGCTGATAAAGATAGCAGGTATATGACTTTTCGGGAGCTTCTCCCTTATCAAACTGCTCTTTTCTTGCTTTGAGCACCTCGAATATTTCCTGATAAACTGTCATTAGTTTTCCTCCTCGTTGTACATCTCATTGAAAAAGCAGCTGTAAGAGCCCGTATGACAGGCTGCACCCGTCTGCTTCACATTTATAAGCAGAGTATCATCATCACAGTCCGAAAAAACGGACACTACCTTCTGCAAATGACCGCTTGTAGCACCCTTGTTCCAAAGCTCCTGCCTTGAACGGCTCCAGTACCATGTATAGCCTGTTTCAAGGGTTTTTCTGAGGCTTTCCTTATTCATATAGGCGAGCATAAGCACCGTTTTTGTATCGACCTCATAGGCGATGGCAGGTATAAGCTCGCTCTTCTGAAAGTATTTGTCAAGATCATTGATATCTATTTTTACCTTACTCATAATTACCTCACTATTATGCCTTTTGAACGGCAGTCCTCTTTTACCTGTCCGACGGTCAGCTCCTTAAAATGGAAAAGCGATGCCGCAAGCGCTGCCGAACAGTCGGTTTTAAGGAATGCGTCTGCAAAATCGCCGAGCTTTCCTGCACCGCCCGATGCGATTACGGGTATCTTTACTGCATCAACCACAGCTTTAAGCATAGGAATATCAAAACCGCCCCTTACTCCGTCAGTGTCTATGGAGTTCAGGCATATCTCGCCAGCACCGAGCTGTTCGCATTTTTTCACCCAGTCGATAAGGTCGAGCTTCATATCTATTCTTCCGCCGTTAATATAAACTGTCCATTTATTTGGACTTACAGCCTTTGCATCAACACCCACGCAGATACACTGACTGCCGAAAATATCAGCGCCCTCTTTAATAAGCTGAGGATTCTGCACCGCCTGAGAGTTTACAGATACCTTATCTGCACCTGCTCTGAGGGTGTTTCTTATATCATCGACGGTCTTTATCCCTCCGCCGACGGTAAGGGGAACAAACACCTTTTTAGCAGTCTCACGGACAACATCAAGGATAACTCCCCTGCCCTCGTGAGAGGCTGTGATATCATAAAAAACGATCTCATCAGCCCCCTGAAGATTGTACTCATAAGCACATTCAACAGGGTCTCCGACCTCTTTTATTCCCTCGAAATTTACACCCTTTACTACCTTTCCGTCACGCACATCAAGGCAGGGTATTATTCTTTTAGCAAGCATTTTCATGCCTCCTTACTTCTTAGTCAGCACTGCTATTGAAGCTATATGCAGTATATCAAACTCATCAGGATACTGAGAAAGCATTTCAAGATGTTCCTGTTCAAACCCGGACTTCTGCTCCTCAGACAGTGACGATGCACCTATCCCCCGACAGGCTCTTATTCTGCCGTTCCAGCTTTCACGGGTGAAATGCACAGGTATTCTCTGTGATGTGCTGTCGGTCAGTTCAAGGTACTCAGAGTACTCCTCGGGCACATAAAGCGGCTTAAAGGTCTCTCCTGCACCTGTCCAGTCGGGATTGTATTTCAGCACAAGCTCTTCGGTCTTTCCTGCAAGCTCGTCCTCAAAGGGAAGCCAGTTCATCAGAAGAAAAACCAGCCTTCCGCCCTTTTTAAGGAGCCTTGAAAACAGCTCTGCTGTGACCTTATGATCAAAATACCAATAGCACTGGCAGGCAGTGATAAGGTCAAAGCTGTTACCCGGAAAGTCAAGTCCCTCGGCCGATGACACAACATAGCTGATATCCATTCCCTCAGAGAGCCTTTCTGCCTGTGCTATCTGCTCTGCACTTATATCAGCGCCTGTCCATGAAGCGCCAAAGCGGTGCATAAACCTCGGGAGCACTCCCGTTCCTGTGCCTATATCGAGAGCACGCTGTCCGCTGACACCAAGGTTTCTGTCTGTCAGCAGCTTATAGAACTGCTCCGGATAAATGTCACGGTACTTTGCATAGTCATCGGACGTTTTTCCCCAGTCAAAGGCATTACCGCCGTCGATATTCTTGTTTGTGATCTCCATACTATGCCCTCATAGCTGCAAAGTTTTCCAGTATTTTAAGACCGGTCTTTCCACTTTTTTCAGGGTGGAACTGACAGCCGTAAACAAACCTTCCGTCACCTGCCACAGCAGGCACCTTTGAACCGTACTCCACATAGGAATAGAGATTCTTGTCCTCGCAGAAAGCTTTGTACGAATGAACGAAATAGACATACTCGTCCTCGCCCAAGCCATTGAAAAGAGGGCTCTGCCGGCTTATCTCAAGCTTATTCCAGCCCATGTGAGGAATGACCAAGCCTTCCTCGGGGATTTTATCAACATACCCCTCAACAAGCCCAAGGCCCTCGCACTCTTCAAACTCATAGCTTTTTTCAAACAAAAGCTGCATTCCAAGGCAGATTCCCATAAAGGGCTTGCTCTTAGCCGAGTCCCTGATAACCTCAACAAGTCCGCTTTGCCTGAGCATATTCATAGCCCAAGGAAATGCTCCTACACCCGGGAGAATGACCGCATCAGCTTTTTCTATTTCTTCTTTTTTATCGGTGAGCCTGCTTTCACAGCCCAGATAATCCAGCGCATTCTTTACTGAAAAAATGTTTCCTGCGCCGTAGTCAATGATTGCTATCATTATAAAACTCCCTTAGTTGAAAGAACTCCGCCGCCTGTCTGCTTCATCGCATCTTTCAGAGCGTGAGCCACTGCCTTGAACATTGCTTCAATTATGTGGTGATCGTTCTTTCCGTAGTATTCCATTATGTGGAGAGTTATGCCCGAATTGATGGCAAAGGCTCTGAAAAACTCTTCTGTAAGGCAGGTATCAAATTCGCCGACCCTGTCATCGTGAAACTCTGCATTGAAAACAAGGAAGGGTCTTCCGCTTATGTCAAGCGAGCAGAAGCAGAGCGCCTCGTCCATAGGCACATAAGCCGAGCCGTAGCGTGCTATGCCGCCCTTATCACCAAGTGCCTCAGCGAATGCCTTGCCTAAGCAGATGCCTATATCCTCGGTAGTGTGGTGACCGTCAACATAGAGGTCGCCCTTGCATTTCACATCAAGGTCGATACCGCTGTGAACACCGAAGGCAGTCAGCATATGGTCAAGAAAGCCTATACCGCTGTCGATATTTACCTTGCCATCGCCGTCAAGCTTTACAAAGACCTCTATATCGGTCTCTTTTGTTTTTCTCTTTATTTCGGATACTCTCATATTATCAATCCTCAAATCTGACCTTTATCGCATTTGCGTGTGCTGTCAAGCCCTCCTTCTCGGCAACAAGAACTATATCGTCTTTTGCCTCTCTGAGGGCATCTTCGGTGTAGTAGATGAAGCTTGAACGCTTTTCAAAGCTGTTTACACCAAGAGGCGAGAAGAACCTTGCAGTTCCGCTTGTAGGAAGAACGTGGTTAGGTCCTGCATAGTAATCTCCAAGCGGCTCGGAAGCATAGGAACCAAGGAACACTGAGCCTGCATTATCAAGCCTTCCGACATACTCCATCGGGTTTTCAAAGAGAACTTCAAGGTGCTCGGGAGCATAGCGGTTAGCCATCTCAACAGCCTGATCCGCAGTCTCGCAGATCATGACCGCACCGTAGTTTGTAAGAGACTTTTCGATAATCTCCTTTCTTTCAAGGTACTGCATCTGCCTGTCGATCTCTTTTATAGTCTCATCGGCTACTCTCTCGCTTGTGGTTACAAGGACAGCCGCTGCGATAACATCGTGCTCTGCCTGCGACATAAGGTCGGCCGCTACGAACTTGGGCTCTGCGGTATC
>CAMMYU010000085.1:0-7960 GCA_946528545.1 uncultured Ruminococcus sp. | reverse complement strand
GCAGCGTCCCGGGAAAATAGGTTGTCGCCGGCATTTTTCGGGTGTTCCTTTCGGAATACCCGTATTCCTCTATAGCTCAGTCGGTAGAGCATTCGGCTGTTAACCGAAGGGTCGTTGGTTCGAGTCCAACTGGGGGAGCTTTTTCATTAAAGTCCGAGCACTGTTGTGTTCGGATTTTTTTATCGCAAAATTAATGCGGCAGCCTTTTTTTTCAGCTGCCGCATTTTTATATTATTGCCTGTTCTTTCTTCGTACCGTCAGTGCGGCGGATGCCGTTATAAGCGCAAGGAGCGTTCCTGCTGCTGCGCCCGTGTTCGGGTTTTCGTTCTGCTTTGCTGTGCTCTTTGAATCAGCCTGAGAACTGCTCTCTGATGATTCGGTCTGACTGTCAGCTATACTGCTTTGCTCGGGAAGTGAGCTTTCATCAGTTCGGCTGCTCTCATCAGGCTGACTGCTTTCGTCGGGCCGGCTTTCCTCGCCTGATTTTTCTTTGACTATTACCTTGCAGCTCGTTTCTGCGCCATCAACAGTTCTAACTTTGACATTTACCTCTCCGGGAGCAAGTGCGTGTATCACTCCGCAGTCAAGAATTTCGATCACACCTTCTGCATCGGTATCAAAAATCAGATATGGGCTTTCAACCGGCTGTTTGAACGGCTTTAATGTGATCTGACCGTATTCGCCTGCCTCCAGCGTTATCGTTTCACTTTCGCAGGTGATTTCGGTTATATCCTGTCTGGGTGTTACCGCTGAGTCATAAACATGTATAGTGTAGCTCTTTTCTTTTCCGTTTTTCAGCTTCACTGTGATAACAGCATCTCCGACACTCAGCGGCTTTACATTGCCGTTTGCTTCGACCTGTGCAATAGTCGGGTCTGAGGAGCTCCATTCATATATGTTTTCCTGAGGATTATCGGGAATTGTAATGATCCAAGGGGAATATACCTTGTCCTCTGAATTCAGGTCAAACCACACATCATAGAAATCAAAATAGATATCATCTGTCAGAACAGCCTCGCTCTGAGGGATATAATGCGAATACACTGTGATGTCATCGGTTAATTCCGAGTAAGCCTTGTTTGAATCTCCGTCGGTTGTCTGCCAGCCTGTGAAGACATAACCGTCTTTTAACGGTGCAACAGGGATATTATCAAGAGGCTTCATATAATTGGTTTCCTCGACGGCAAAAAACTCACCGTCGATAATAAAGGTTGCTCTGCATCTGGCCTTGAACAGCTTGTCTAAGTTTTCATTTATCCACTGCTGTCTTTCTTTAAGCCATTCTCTCAGCTCTTCTACATCATTGTCATAGCTGAATTCATACTCTCTTTTCTCCGCAATATTCCATCTTATTGCATCGTCATGCTCGGAGGCAGAAAGCTCTGCCTTATACCTGTCCAGTACTCCGCCTTCCTTTATAATATCGTCAACGATAGTGTCAAGCTTTTTCCACTTCTCCAGCAGAATATCCTGATACTCTTTATTATATGTTCTGAGCCTGTTGAGCCACAAATTGCTGCTCTTGGTTTCAAAGCCGTCAGGTCCGGAGTTCATCGACTGATCAAAGTCCCATAAAGGTCCATAGAAAAGCTTTCCGTTTCTTTCCTTATACCAATAGGTGCTTGATGTACTGAAAGCATCAAAGTTTTTCATGAAGCTGTTTACCCACCAGTAAGATGCAGCAGCCTCATAGTCCAGATATTCTGATAGGGGTACACCGTTTTTGTCCTTGAAGTCATCGGACAGTGCAGCGTCCTCTATCTTCTGAATATAATCCGAGATGTAGCTGAACTGCTCCTTAGTGCCTGCGTCTTTGATCGTGTCATCTACAAAAAACTCGGGATATTCTCCGAAGAAAACCTCTCCGCTTTCTGTGACGATATGTCGGTACTCGGGCACGGAGCCTTCCTTCTGCCGACCGAAGGAGAGAAGATAACCGCCTGTGATTTCGGGCTCTTCATTGTCCGCGGGAGTGAGCTCATCAATATCTACACGGGAGTTTCCGATTCTTACCTGCTCCGACAGATAATAGCTTCCGAGATACTCTCCGTTCATAACAACATCTACGGGAAGAAGCTGCGGAGTGTAGTTCAGTCCGAGCCTTGCTCCGATATAGTATGTAAGGCGGTTTTTTAGCAGAGTGTCATCATCTGCATTTGCAAGCAGTACCCAGTGCTTGTTTTTGCCCATGCCTAAAAGGTCGGTGCTTTTGCTGAGCTTGAATTTATAAGGCTTTTTCGGAGCACCCCATGTAGAGTTGCCCCTGCCCCTGATATATTCAAGCTTTAGCTCCTTTGTATCGCTGAGTACTTCATCGCTGTAGTCGCCTGTGTAGCCGTCAGGAACATCAAGCCTGACAGTGCCCGTACACATAACGGAGTGGTCGGGGCTTTCGTTCATTTCGCTGATAGTGGCGAAGCCCTCGGCGCTTTCGTCAATGCTGATGTACAAAACAGGAATGCCGTTGTCCTTGATTTCGTTCAGGTCAAAGGCAGCGGTTTGCTCGGCAAAGACATTCAGGCTGCCCGAATACAGTGTTGGTGCAGAGGATACACACATTGTAACTGCGGCTGCGGCACTGATAAGCCGTATGCTCAATAGTCTGCTGTTCATATAAGACCTCCGTTTATTATTATTACGGTTGCGAAAATATTTATATAATAATTATATCACGAGATCAACAGATAGTCAATCCCGAAGGTGAAGTTTCGGTTTTGTAACACTGTTGTGACACTTTTTTGGGGGAATTTGTACATTAGAGGCTGATTTTTAATGCAATATTCATAAATTGTCAATTAAATTATTGACAGCTTTACTAGAATATGGTATAATCTATTCAATAGTATTTATACTAGAATAACTATCGGCGGTTCCTTTTGGGAGTGCTGAAATACCGATCTCGGGAGGAGTTAAAATGATTACGAATAAAGATCCGCCGAAGAGTAAGGGCTTGACGGTGCTGAGGGTGTTCAGGAAGATTTTTATCTATCTGTTTGCTGTCGGCATTATAATAGCCGCATTGCTGTTTGCGTCATCAAGGACGCCTGATAAGTCCCTTTTCGGATACCGTTATTATACTGTACTGACACCGTCAATGGAGCCTGCATACGGGGTCGGCGATATGGTATTCGTGAAGATAGAAAAAGCCGACAAGATAAAAGTCGGTGATGTCATTACATTCAACCCCTCGTCTGACAGCGAGGCATACCTGACCCACAGAGTTGTTGAAAAGCTCGAAAACTATGAGGGAACGGGCGTGACGTGTTTCAGGACAAAGGGTGATGCGAATGACAGCGAGGATCAGTTCCTGATAGATGAGGGCAGACTGATAGGCAGAGTAACCTTCGGTATACCGAAGCTTGGCTATGTTGTGAGGTTTGTTCAGTTAAGGTGGTATTTTGTAGTACCGCTGATAGTGCTGATCTTCGTATTCTTCAAACTCATGGGAATGTATCTTGCCCCCCATGAGGAGGAGCCCGAGGCTGAAAGCGAAAGGGAGGACAGTTCTGAGGAACAATCCGAGCCTGAGCCAAAGGAGCCTGATTCGGGAGAGGGCAAGAGTTCAACCGATAATAAATTATGAAAGGATGAAAAACTATGACAAAAACAAACAAGAAGCAGAACTCAAAAGACAGACGCATAGCGATAGCTTCGATCATAGTTGCAGGCATGATCATAGCAGGTTCGACATTTGCATGGTTTACGTCTAAGGACGAGGTTACCAACCGTCTGAGCGCTAAGGCTGAGTACGGCGTGTCAATCACTGAGGATTTTACTCCTCCTGAGGATTGGACACCCGGTCAGACAATAAAGAAGGAAGCTGCTGCAATTAATACGGGAAATGTAGATGCATTTGTAAGAATGTGGCTTACCGGCGAAATGAAGCTTGTTAATGCAGGCGCTGGTGTGGTTTATACTGCTTTCCCTCAAACACTTACTGATGTTGTTGCTGAACCATATACTGGTCTTAAATTAACTAAAAAGGATAACAGTAATAATTATTACAGAATTCTGACTGATGACGAAAGAAAATCACTCCAGACAGGCGAGCTTGCATATGCGGCAGGTAAGTATACTTACACAAAGAATCAGCTTGATGATGGTGTTGATTATGGCGATGGTAATGCTTATACAAACGGACAGGGTGCGGTACAGCTGATTGACAGCGAATCGTTTACTCCGGTTACTGGTAACGAGGGTAAGGGCCTTTATATCTTCCGCAGAAATTATGATCTTGATTCAACAACTGGAAACGTTGACTCTACTAAGGCTGAATTCAGCGGATACTATTTTGACGGTACAGATTATTATGCACTGAAAACTGCGAATAACAGCACAGTGCCTGGCGGTGTAGCTGATAAGGCAAAGAATGTTTTCATTTCAGAACTCTCCGGAAAATCTGGCGCTGCTTTTGACACAGCGCTTAATACAGTGAAGGTTTATACAGCAACTGATAGTGTTATTGCAAATAGTGGCTTTACATGGACTTACACAACACCTACTGCGGCAGCTGATTCTCCGTTTAACTCTACAAATCCATATTTTGTTGTTAGCCAGACAGGTGGAAGCGAAACATTTAAGATCAACATTGAGCTTGATAACATTGGTGACGGAACAGCTGCTGACACATGGCAGCCTATTGGCACAGCTGCAGCAACCACATTCTACTACACAGATGATGTAGAAGCTGGAGAAACCACACAAATTCTTGTGAAAAATGTTCAGTTGGATAAGGGTGCAACACAGGAAGATTTCCTTGCCTTTGACTTTGATCTGAATGTAAATCTTGAGTCTATTCAGGTTACTAAGGACAGCGATGGTAAGGAAACAGTTGACGCTGTAACTGGTGCTAACTGGGCAGCTTCAACCGGCATAACCGGAGCAACTGGTACTGCAACTGCAGCAAAAGACCTTGCTAGTGTAAGCTGGGCAGCTAAACCCTAACTAAAACAATTCCACACTATAAAGAAAGGAGACTGCATAAATGAAAATCAAACAGTTTATCACTGCAATGCTTGGCAGTCTCCTTATCGGTGTGAACGCAATGGCTTCTACAGCCCTTGCGGATACCCCTTTGCCCGAAGGTGCGGTAAAGGGGCTTCCGGAACGGCTGGCTGCCCTCGATGATGAGGGCAATGCCGTGAACTCAGAAACAGGTGAGTACTTCTTCCATGTCGAAAATATGAAGTACGGCGAGACCTATACTAAAAATATTCAGCTTATGAACCTCAGAGAGGACAAAAGCTATCACATATATTTCTACGTTGAGCCCCTCTTCAAGGACGGCGAGATAGACCTCGAGGAGGGCTGCGAATGCCGATTTTACCTCGATGATGAGGAGATCTACAGGGGCGACGTAAACGGCAAGGGCAATATAGACCTTACCGAACAGCACTTCGACTGCGGCTACTATGCCCCAGGTGAGGCGCATAACCTCAGGGCAGAGATTATCTGGAATGAGATAGATGTCATTAAAGACGTTGATAACGGGCATCGGCTGATTGATAAGGACGGTGAGCACGTTCTTGTAGGCCCCGGGGAATCGGGCTATGCCGAGGGAGAGATAGAATTTAAGTGGATATTCTATGCTCAGGTCGAAGACCCCGACACAGACTCGAAAATTTCGGGAGACAGCTCTCAGCAGCAGCGTGAGGGCACACCGTTCACAGGAATGCTGAACAAGCCGATGTTCTGGATAAGCTGCATGGCCGTTCTGGCAGGAATGATAGGATTTATGCTTGTGCTTCTCAAAAGGAAGCAGCAGGAGGAAGAAAACAAAAAACTGAGCGATAATAAACGATCCTCATAGCGAAGGGAGCATGGTTATGAATTATGGGCGAAAGCACCGAATAGTTTCGGCATTGCTTGCTTTTGTATTCATAATTAATATGTTCGATTCAGGCATCCTCCGGGAGAGCCTTGCTTCGCTGCGTGCAAATGCCGCTTCTACTTATCCTGTTGGGTTCAGCTGGGATACTACTAATCTATCTACACCTGCTACAGGTCAGGAGGCAGCAACCTCAGGCGATAAAACTACTATCACCAAAGACGGAAAAACAGTCCGTGAGTTTACCCTCGACAGCACCAAGCGTGAGCTTGAGCTTACAGAGTATGTTGAGGATAACCCTATCCTGAAAACTGCATTTTCGATCAATCCGAATAAGGTGCTGAATGCAGGCGATGTTCAGTTTACTATCACAGGTATGGAAAAGCTGAAACGTGAGGGCGGCTTCACCTTTGATATGCATGACCCGATAGTTACTTCGCTCTGGAAAATTGATTATGATAAGACTACCGATACATATAAGTTTACAAATACTCAGAATGTAACCCCGAACAGTGTTACAAGGTTTACATGGCAGCTTGATAATTCAAGAACTGTCAGAGACGGCTTTGAGGCAGAGCTTAAAACTACCTGTACCGTCTTTGAGCATGAGAAGAACGAAGACGGCGATATTATAGGGGATCCTATCCCTGTCACTATCCCGACTGAGCCGCTGATATTTAAGTATCATTCAAAGGCTGATGACAACCAAGTTAAGATCGTATGCGAGGACCTTAGTCAGCTTGATGCAAATAACCTGAACGTAGATTATAACTGGCGCAGCTATAAATCAATGCTGGGCCTTGAAGGCATTGAGGAATATAATAAGCCGAAGGCCGACGAGGGAGTTATATATACAGGCGATGACCCTGATACCGAGGCTCATGCTGTTGAGCAGAATCTGGCTGCGCAGTATGGTCACCGCAATGCGAGAGGTATAAAGACCTCTGATTACTTTATTGAGGTAAACTGCGGTGGCTTTGATCCTAACGACATACTCGTTGTAGACGAAAACGGTGACCGTGTCGAGCTTGGCAAGTACACTATAGGCGAAAAAACCTGTTACGGCTTCTATGACTTCCGCAGAAAGGGAGACTTCAAGCCCGGCGAGAGCTATACCACAACCTACCGTGTGGGCGTTCTGAACACCGCTGTAGAGAATAACAGTATAGTTAATAAGCGAGTGGAGCTTACAGGTCATTATCTTATAACATATAATGATGAGACCACAGTTCAGGACCATACAGATAATGCTGCGCACAGTCTGGGCGAAGTATATAACCCCGGCGGCGGTGGAGGCGATTACCTGATGAAGCGTAACGCCTATGAAATAAACCGCCAATATTATGATAACCCAACAGGCATTACTTATAAAGTTCATGCAAAGCCGCCGTCTCCTGTAAATCAGCTTATGTATGAGTCTGTTTTTAATGGAAAGACCGTTACATATTATCTCAACGGTAAGACCCATAAGCCTGATAATACAGATAATAAATATGACCTTATTTATGAGGACGGCTCGGCACTTGATGCTAACGGAAATCCTGTAGATACTCACGGTGCGCTTTCAATCAGGAACCTTGACCCGAATGCAACCTATACCGATGATAACGGCATTGAGCATACTATAGATGAAAGCGTGCATTATCTTACACCTGAGGAGTATGACTTCACAAGAGTGAAGGTAAGGAAGCTTGTTGACGGTAATACCGTAGGTCCTGAGCTTAATGAAAACGGAACTCCTAAGACTGATCCCAACGGAAATAACATTTATAAAGAGCCAAGCGGTTTTAACTATGATGTTTACGGCAAGGGCACTGCATATTCAGATTGGACAATAATCGGCAGCGGAAATACTATTGAGGATTCCGAGGTGTTCCTCCCTGAGGGCATAGATCAGGTTAGAGTTGTAGTCCGTGATCTTGGTATTGACGCACCTCTCGGTGTTGATATTGATGTCAAGTACAATATTGATAAAAAATACTATAATGCTATAACTATAGATACCAAAACTGACGGAAAAGATGACAAGGAACTTGCTGAAGACGACAATAAAGGCTCATACCTGAGAAACGAATTCACAAGATCGACAGCTGCTCCCTATAGCAGCAGCTATACACGTTCAGTCGCTGATGG
>CAMMYU010000084.1:0-7503 GCA_946528545.1 uncultured Ruminococcus sp. | reverse complement strand
CACGCGGGTACTATTCATACCTTAAGGCGTCTATAGGGTTTAATCTTGCGGCTTTTACGGAGGGTATCAGACCGAAGACGATACCGACGAGCATTGAGAAGCCCACCGCAATTACTATAGCAGGTGTCGAGATTGCAACGGGCACCTCTGCGACCTTTGAGATCACCTTTGACAGCCCTATTCCCGAGAGCACCCCTATTATACCGCCGATACTTGTAAGCACAGCCGCCTCTGTGAGGAACTGCGCCAGTATCCTGCTTTTTCTTGCTCCGAGAGCCTTTTTAAGACCTATCTCCCTTGTTCTTTCTGTAACGGACACAAGCATTATATTCATAACTCCGATACCGCCTACAAGCAGAGATATACTCGCTATCCAGATAAGCATTGAGTTCGTCGAGGAGCTGAGATCCTGCAGATCCTTTGCCTGCTCCAGAAGGTTTTCACTCTTATATGAAGGCTTGGCGCTCTTCTCTGTGCTGTTTCTTGTATTGGAAGATACAATATTCTTATTCAGAATGTCTGCACTTTTCTTTCCTGCACCTGTCATTGAGTCGGTATCAACTGCCTTGACTATGCAGTTCTGAGGCTCATCATATCGGAAGAGCATTCCCCAATCCTCTGTCGGGATAAAAATGCTTCCGCCCGAGGTCTGATTATAGGTATAGTAGTCATCAACGCTCTCGATAACAGGCTCAAACTCCGAGGACTGCACTGCCACTCCGACTATTGTAAAGGGCTCGCCCTTAATGTCGATTATCTGTCCTATCGGGTCTGCGCCGTTGAAAACGCCGTCAGCCACAGACTTGTCTATAACAGCGGCTTTTGCAAAGCTTTTGTGGTCAGCAGGGGTAAGACCTCTGCCCTGCGCAATAACATAGCCTGTAGTGTCGAAATAGTATTCATCAACTCCCAGGATAGATGACGAATCCATCATGGCTGAGCCGAAGAACACACCCTCTGAGGTTGTCCTTGTGCGGAAGAAGGTGCAGTTGTCAACCTCTTTAAGCTTCACTATCTTATCACGGCTTTTACTGTCCAGCGGAATAACCTCCTGAGGGGGCGACTGGTAGGTAAAGTCCATATCGCTGTCGCCGTAGGTGAGGGTTATCTTCACAGTATTGCTGCCCGAGCCTATGAGGTTGTTTTTTATCTGCTCGTTAGTACCCTTGATAGTTGAAACTATCGCAATAATAGCGGCAATACCTATGATAATACCGAGCATGGTCAGCAGCGAGCGTATCTTATGGGAGAAGATACCACGCAGTGAAAGTCTTATATTTTCAAGCAAGCTATCCCCTCCTTAATAGTACATATCCTTCGGGTACAGTACCGTATCCGAGTCCTTGGTCTTTACGCCTTCCTTAACGTCTTTGCCGTAAGGGAAGCATATCTTATCCTTCATTGAGATGCCTGCTGTGACCTCGATCTCATAGCCGTACATGATCTTTCCCGTCTTGATATAATGCTTTTCAAGGCGGCCGTCTTTATCGGCTCTCATGATGTAGTAATTTCCGTTTTCTTTTCTGACATAGTGTATCGGGAGATAAACAGAATTACTGCTGTCAGAGTTTGATGCTCCGTTAAAGGATATGCTCACCCAGTCATACATTGAGAAGCCCTCCGGATCATCGAGCGAGGCTTTCACATTAAAGGTTGAGGCATTCGGGTTGTCGCTCCAGTTCTGGGCTGTGTAGGACGCAGGCTTTTTGTCAATCTCAGTGATAGTTGCCGAGGTCGAATAGCCTGAGCTGTAGCTCATAACATTGACGGTATCACCGATATGCACCTGATCGAGCTTTAATTCAGTCAGCCCGAAGGTAACGCTCACACCGCCCTCGCCCTCAATAACCGCAAAGGCATCGTCATTTTCGTATTCCATACCGTCATAGTACTCGTCTTCAAAGTCCTCACCGAGGTCATCTTCCGTTTTCTGAGCAGCGGCATCGTCAACAGAGCCTATCTTCCTGACAACTCCGTCAAACTCAGCAACCACCTTTCCGTCGGCCTTTTTCTTCTTAGCCTGTTCAAGCTCCAGCTTTGACTGCTTGAGTCTCAGCTTCAGTTCCTTTATCTCGTCTTCTTTATTCTTTATCATCTCGGCAAGGTCTGCCTTTGAGTACATATAGTTTTCATCGCCGCTGTCATAAGACGGCTCGGGGTCACTGTGATCTATATCGGGCTCATCGTAAGTATCCTCGCCCTCATCGGCAAAGTCATCAAAGTAAGAGGGGTCAGGGTCGGGTATATCAAAGCTGTCCTCACCCTCATCGGGGAGCACCTCCTCGGGAACTTCCTTTGCAGGCACTGCAACAGAGAACTTTCCGAAGCTTCCTGCCGAGGTGTCAACAGCAAACATACCTGACTCCTCATCTATGCTGACACCGTCAGAAACGTGTGCATTCTTATTAATAACATCAGCCGTGAGCGTCTCAAAGCTTACTATCCACTTGTAAAGGAAGGTCCTGTCATCATCATAAACGCAGAGGCTTGCATACTTTTTCATATAAGCTATCCTCTTGAAAAAGGCCGAGGTTATCTCTGCATTTTTTGAGCAGTTTATAATGTAGGGGTCATCTTTGGAGCCGTGTCCCTCTGCCCTGAAATCGGAGAGCACCTTGTCTGTAAGTATAACAGGCTCATCGGCTGGCTCCGGAGTCGGCTCAGGCTCGGGCTCGGGCTCGGGTTCGGGCTCAGGGGTCGGCTCGGGCTCATAGTCGGGCTCTTCGGGCTCGTAATCGGGTATCTCAGGCTCGGCAGGCACAGGCGCACTCTCTGAAGGCTTTAAGGTCTTGTACTTTTCAAGCTCTCTTTCGGAAGCCTTGATATTCTGCTCCACTACCTTTACAGCGTTCTCCTTCTCGGTAAGCTGAAGGTCAACTACAGTCATGTCGTATTCTAAGATAGTGTCTCCCTTTTTGACACTGTCTCCCTGACTGACACATACCTTCTGAACAAGCTTATCGGTATCAAGAACTATCCTCTGGGTATTTGCAGAGGTGATGTTTCCCTCAATCTCCGAGCCGTAGCTGTAATAGTCTCCCGACTCTGCCATCATGCTTACGGGAACTACATCAACTACTGTTTTCCTGTCCTTTGAGGCCTTGTATTTTGTATATCCGAAATATCCTCCTCCGCCTATTATCGCAAGGCAGATAAGCGTTATAATAAGCTTCTTCATACTGCGCCCTCCTGCCTGTCTGAGGGCTCGTCGATAAGCCTTCCGTCACGGATATACATTATCCTCTTTGCACAGCGGGCTATCTCAGGCTCATGAGTTATCATAACTATAGTTGCGCCGTTTTTGTTAAGCTCCTCAAACAGCTCCATTACCTGCTCGCCCGATGCTGTATCCAGCGCTCCTGTAGGCTCGTCAGCGAGAAGAAGTCTCGGGTGATTTACTATCGCTCTTGCGATCGCAACTCTCTGCTTCTGTCCGCCCGAAAGCTGTGTAGGCTTGAACATCATTCTGTTTTCAAGCCCTACTGTTCTGAGAGCCTCCTTCGCTCTTCTGCGCCTTTCACGCTTGGAAACTCCTGCGTACAAAAGCGGAAGCTCCACATTCTCCAGTGCGGATTGTCTCGGCAGGAGATTGAAGTTCTGGAACACAAAGCCTATTTTCTTGTTTCGTATCTCTGAGAGCTTTCTGTCGCCTGCGGACATTATATCCACACCGTCAAAGCTGAAGGTGCCCCTTGTCTGCTTGTCAAGGCAGCCGATTATATTCATAAGGGTTGACTTTCCCGAGCCCGAGGGTCCCATTATAGCAACGTATTCGCCCTCGCTGACCGAAAGTGAGATATCTTTCAGAACGGGAACGGCTTCTCTGCCCTGATAATAATCCTTGCAGATGTTTTTTATTTCAAAGATCAAAGCAATACCTCCCGTCAGCCCTTGGGCTCTTCAGCCTGCTCGTCTGTAATTTCAAGGGCAGGATCGTATTCAACATTGACCGTTTCGTCATCGGAGAGGTGCTCGTTGATATATGCTTCAAGCTCCTCGTCAGTCATGCTCATTATTTCTTCCTCGGTAAGGTCTGCAAGCGGGTCATTGTAGTTGGCATCAAAGTCCTCCGTCTCGCCGTGATCCTCGCCTGTAAACTCGGGGTCTTCCTCATAGCCGAGGTCATTCTCATCAACCGAAACCTCCTCCTCGTTAGTGGTTGCAGTCATGCCCTCCTTGATGTACTTTGCAGGGAAAGCTATCTTATCGCTCTCTTTAAGACCCGACTTTATCTCAACGTCACCGTTCATCTCGTCTTTCTTTCCGAGGGTCACTTCACGCTTTTCTATCCTGTTGTCGCTGTCCGATGCCCATACAAAGCTCTTTCCGTCTTTTGTGACAACAAACTCACTGTAGAGCCATATACCGTTTTTATCAAGGCTTTCCTCCTGACCGTTATCTACCTCAACCAGCAGGTGCTGACCAAGCATAAGCGCCTCGGGGTCATCGGGAGTGATGTAGAATGCATAGTTTGATGATGATGAGTACTCATCGCTTTCGCCGTAGCCATATTCCATGTCATTGCTCTGCTCGGCGGAGGGCTTTGTATCTATCTTTGAGACCTCTCCCCTCTGTACACTGTCGTCAATTCTTGAACGCATTATCACAGGACAGCCCTCATAAAGCATTCTGATATTCTGCTCGTTTACCTTGCCCTTTACACGGTAAGCTCCCTCGGCGGTTATCTTCATAATAACATCTCCGCCCTGCTCTGAGAGCTGCTCCGTGGTTTTAAGCTCGGTCACAGTTCCGTCAGAGGGTGCAAGCACAAAGGCATTGTCCATGCTCTTTTCAAGCTTTGAAGCCTCTGCGTCCTTGGCTTTTTTGTCATACTCATTGGTAGCATTCTCGCTTTTCAGGGAGAGTATCTGCGTATTGAGCGACACAGCAGCGTCCTCGCTGGCTGTCTTCTTCTCAGTCTCCAGCTGCTTTATCTCAGCATTGTTCGAGTCTATCTGTGCCTGAAGCCTTTCAGCCTCAAGCTTTGCCTGATCGAGCTGAAGCTCAATGCTCTCAACATCATAGGTGAGCACCTTGTCGCCCTTTTTGACGGTATCACCCTCTTTGACAAGTATCTCGTCAATAGTCTTGGCAGTGTCATACTTTACATCGGCGGAAGCCTGAGCCTCTACCACTGCTGAATATTTGGTCGCAGTAAGATCAAAGCCCGAGGCTGTATTCAGGTCAGAGACCTTCTGCACATACACCTTTACAGAGCTGTTTTCACTGTCTGAGGATAGCTTTTTCCACGCAAAATATCCTCCGACACCTGCTCCGCAGACCGCAAGTGCTGTTATGACGGCAGTGACCGCCTTTTTAGTTCTGGTCATAATTTTTCCTCCGTAATCTAAAAAAGTCTGCTGCATTTGGCAGTCAGACAGAGAAAAGCAGACACAGCCTGAACTGTGCCAAGTATTCTATTCGTTTGCTGTCTCTTTTATCTGTCTAAACTACATTATATCACTTATCATGGATTTGTCAAGGATTTAACGGTGTTTTTTCCCCCATAAAGCCCGATTTTGCGCACTTTTATTAAATACTCTGAAGGTCCTGCGAAAATTCAAAGCATTTTAAATAAAAAACAGTTGACAAGACCCTCCCTTTTGGTGTATTATTATTGTAGGTTTATATGGGCATTTATGTGTCTGTGTAATCGTTTTTTCGGCTTTGAGCCATACACAATTTTACAATTCGGAGGTTTTAACAATGGCAGAGTTTTTCAAGGACATCCCAAAGATCAAGTATGAGGGCAAGGATTCCACAAATCCGCTTTCCTTCAAGTATTACAACCCTGATGAGGTCATCATGGGCAAGACTATGAGAGAGCAGCTCAAGTTCGCTCTTTCGTGGTGGCATACAATGGGCGGCGACGGCACCGATATGTTCGGTGTTGGTACTGCTGACAAGAGCTGGGGCGCTGATACTCCCGAGGCCAGGGCTAAGGCTAAGGTAGACGCAGCTTTCGAGATCATGGACAAGCTTTCCATCGACTATTTCTGCTATCATGACCGTGATATCTCACCTGAGTACGGCGACCTGAAAACAACTAACGAGAAGTTTGACGAAGTCATCGCTTACATAGCTGATAAAATGAAGGCTGACCCTTCAAAGAAGCTTCTGTGGGGCACAGCTAAGTGCTTTGACCACCCGAGATATATGCACGGTGCAGGCACATCACCCTCTGCTGATGTTTTTGCTTATGCAGCAGCACAGATCAAGAAGGCTATCGACTCCACTATCGCACTCGGCGGTAAGGGCTATGTGTTCTGGGGCGGAAGAGAGGGCTATGAGACTCTGCTCAACACCAACATGGGTCTGGAGCTTGACAACATGGCAAGACTGCTGAGACTTGCTGTTGACTATGCACGTTCAAAGGGCTATGACGGCGACTTCTACATTGAGCCTAAGCCAAAGGAGCCTACAAAGCACCAGTATGACTTTGATACTGCAACTGTTATCGGCTTCCTGAGGAAGTACGGACTTGACAAGGATTTCAAGATGAATATCGAGGCTAACCACGCAACACTTGCACAGCACACCTTCCAGCACGAGCTCAGAGTTGCAAGAGACAACGGCTTCTTCGGCTCTATTGATGCTAATCAGGGTGATGCACTGCTCGGCTGGGATACCGACCAGTTCCCGACAAATGCTTATGATGCTACTCTTTGTATGTACGAGGTACTCAAGGCAGGCGGCTTCACAAACGGCGGTCTGAACTTTGACGCTAAGGCAAGAAGAGGCTCCTACACACCTGAGGACATTTTCCTCAGCTACATTGCAGGCATGGACACCTTTGCACTCGGTCTGAGAGCAGCAGCAAAGATCATCGAGGACGGCAGACTTGACAAGTTTGTTGATGACAGATATGCTTCATGGACAACAGGCATAGGCAAGGACATCATCGACGGCAAGGTAAATATGGAAGACCTTGAAAAGTACGCTCTTGAAAAGGGCGAGGTAACAGACTCCCTCTCCAGCGGCAGACAGGAATATCTGGAGAGCGTTCTCAATCAGATCATGTTCACAGTCTGATTTCTTAATGCATAAATTAAGCCCACTTCATTTCGGAGTGGGCTTTTTGTGTGACGTGTGATGTGTGATGTGTGATATTTCATTTTTTTGAACTGTAGGGTTGCACAAAACAGAAAGTTTATTTTTGTTAATTCTGCACTATTTCACTCCGCGTTCAAGGTCTGTGAAGCCAAAGCAAAGGTACGGCGCGTGGCGGTGCAGGGTTTTCCCTGCCAGGGTTTTCCCTGCCGTGTGATGTGTGATGTGTGATATAATGATTTTTCAAACTGTAGGGTTGCACAAAGCATCAAGGCTATTTTTGTTAATTCTGCACTAACTATTTCCGCGGTGCTCGCCGCACGGCTAATACGCGACGTAATTTTGCTTAAAGCTTTTCTTGCCTTGAACGCGGAGATAGATAGTGCGAAGCTATGCCTCGTCAGGTCTGTACATTCGTACAGACAGCCTCGGCTTGTTGGGGGGAGAAAGGGG
>CAMMYU010000083.1:0-26914 GCA_946528545.1 uncultured Ruminococcus sp. | reverse complement strand
TTATCGGGTGGAGACCCTTTTGAAAAAGGGTCCTCCCCCCGGACCCCCCTCCCTAAAACTTCTAATTCCTTTTTGGCTGGGGGGAGCTGCATTATGACAAAGCATCTATGTATCAAGCTTTTGCGTTCTTTGATAGAAAGCCTCCCCCCAGCCAAAAAGAGTTAAAAGTCTTTGGAAAGGGGTTTGGGGAAGAACCTTTCTTCAGAAAGGTTTTCCCCAATAGTTCCTGCAGGCAGTATGGTAATTTATTATTTACGGCAGGACATATCGAAATCGGGATAATTTATTTTTCCGAAAACGTTTTCCACTCTTGCAAAAACCATTTGTACTTGCTATAATAGTGGTAAGCGGCTGTTCTGCCTGCAATTTCAGAAACGGAGTGATATAATGAGCATTTTTTACAGCGAAAAAGATCGAAGCTTCCGGCTTGATGCAAACAATACAAGCTACATGATGAAATACACCGAGGAGGGCTACCTCTGCCACGTTTATTTCGGAGCGAAAGTTCCCGATGAAGATCTCGGCTACCTGCTGAGATTTGATGAAAGCCCCCTCACCCCATTGGAAAACAACCGTGACCGTGCGACCTTCCTTGATACTACTCCCTTTGAGTATTCCTGCTTCGGAATCGGTGACTACAGAGAGGCGGCATTCAAGATACTCGATGATAAGGGCATGACTGCGGTCGATCTCAGATACAAGTCTCACAGGATCTACAGAGGCAAGCCTGCTCTTGAGGGTATGCCTGCTACCTTTGCGACCGACAACAGCGGCTGTGAAACCCTTGAGATAACTCTTGAGGACACGCCCTCGGGACTTGAGGTCGTGCTCGTATATACGGCGTTTTATAAGCTCGATGTTATCACAAGGTCGGTAAGAGTGAACAACGTGGGCAGCAGAAGCATTCAGCTGACCCGTGTGCTCTCAACCTGCATTGACTTCGATACCGATAAGTTTGATATGATAACGCTCAACGGCTCATGGGCAAGGGAAAGAGCAGTCGAAAGATGCCGCTTGCACCACGGAAAACAGCTTATCGACTCCATCAAGGGTGAATCCTCTCATCAGAATAACCCGTTTGTTGCCCTCTGCGACAACAACGCCGATGAGGACAGGGGCGAGGTTTTCGGCTTTAACTTTGTTTATTCGGGTAACTTCTATGCTCAGGCAGAGGTAACTCAGCACAAGAAAACCCGCTTTGTAATGGGAATTAATCCGCTTGATTTTACATGGCTGTTAGAGCCGGGCGAGAGCTTTACTGCCCCCGAGGTAGTAATGGTACACTCCGATGAGGGTCTGGGCAAGATGTCAAGAACCTTCCATGACCTTTACAGAGAAAACCTTATCAGAGGAGAGTATAAGAACAAGCGCCGTCCTATACTTATAAACAACTGGGAAGCTACCTATTTCAACTTTGATACCGAGAAGATCATCTCTATCGCAAGAGAGGCATCAAAGCTTGGTATTGAAATGCTTGTTATGGATGACGGCTGGTTCGGTCACAGAGATTCGGACAACTCCTCGCTGGGCGACTGGTTCGTATATGAGAAAAAGCTTCAAGGAGGACTTAAATACCTTGTTGATGAGGTAAACAAGCTGGGAATGAAGTTCGGTATCTGGTTTGAGCCTGAAATGATCTCCCCCGACTCCGAGCTTTACAAGGCTCACCCCGACTGGGCTATTCAGATAGAGGGCAGACCCCTCACAATGAGCCGTGAGCAGTATGTGCTTGACTATTCCAACAAAGAGGTCAGGGACTATATCTACGGGCTTATGAAGAACATACTCGACAGTGCGAATATTGAGTACATCAAGTGGGATATGAACAGACAGTTCACTGAGATAGGCTCGAACTTCCTGCCTGCGAACAGACAGAGAGAGCTCTGGCACAGATATGTGCTCGGCGTTTACGATGTGATGAACAGGCTGACTACCGATTATCCGCATCTGCTGCTGGAGAACTGCTCGGGCGGCGGCGCAAGGTTTGACCCGGGAATGCTCTACTACAGCCCGCAGATCTGGTGCTCCGATGATACCGATGCAATTGAGAGACTGAAAATTCAGCACGGCACATCTATGTGCTATCCCTGCTCAGCTATGGGCGCTCACGTTTCCGACTGCCCTAACCACACTGTCGGCAGAAACACTCCGTTCAGAACAAGAGGTCATGTCGCAATGGTGGGAACCTTCGGCTATGAGCTCGACGTTACACGCATACCTCAGGAGGACAGAGATGCTATCCCTGCTCAGATAGAGGAGTTCAACAAGTTCAATACCCTTGTCAGAACAGGCGACCACTACCGCATAGGCAATATGTTTGAGGACAACACCTGGGACGCATGGATGTTCGTTTCCAAGGACAAGACTGACGCTCTGTTTGAGTTTGTTCAGGTGCTTGCAAGACCTAACGAGCGTTCAAGACGCATTAAGCTCAAGGGTCTTGACCCTGATGCTTACTACTATGAGGAGAGCGAGCCCGATAAGAAGATCTCGGGAGCTGCCCTTATGAATGCGGGAATAAACATCGCCAAGATATGGGGCGCTGACGGCATCAGCGGAGATTTCTCTTCTAAGATACTTCACTTTATCAAGGCATAGGAGGAGCTAATGAAAACGAAAAGGATAATTGCTCTTTGCTGTTCGGCAATGCTTGCTGTGTCTGCTATGGCAGGCTGCGCCGATAAGGACAGCAGCTCATCATCGGGCAAAGACAGCACTTCAAAAGGAAAAGAAATGAAGATAGAATATGTAACTCCCGAACACGTTGACACAGGCTGGGAATGGTCGAACGTTGAGATAGTCGGCGGCGGATTTGTACCGAACATCATTTATAACCCGACTGAGGAAGGTCTTGCATACTGCCGTACCGACATAGGCGGCGCTTACAGACTTGACAAGGAAACAGGCAGGTGGAAGTGCCTTACCGATTTTGTCGGCGGCGAAACATGGAACTACATGGGAATAGAAAGTATCGCTACCGACCCTGTAGAGCCTAACCGTGTATATCTTGCGGCAGGAACTTACACTAATGCAAACGGCGCTATCTTCTATTCAGATGACTACGGTGAGAACTGGGGTATGTGCGAGCTGCCCTTCGGCTGCGGCGGAAACGAGGTCGGAAGAGGCTGCGGTGAAAGGCTTCAGGTTGACCCGAATGATAACTCCATTCTCTATTTCTCAACAAGAACCGACGGTCTCTGGAAGTCAACCGACTACGGCGTAAGCTGGGCAAAGGTAGATAACTTTGAGGCTACAGGCGGTTACTCCGAGGACAAATTCAGGATAGGACTTACCTTTGTGGCCTTTGACAAAAACAGCTCCGAGAAAGGCAAGCCCACCAATACTATAATAGTAGGCTGTGCAGGCACAGAGGGCGACTATCTCTACCGTTCCGACGATGCAGGCAAAAGCTGGACATCTATCCCGAACCCGACCGCCGAGGAAACAGGCGCTGATACAAAAACATTAAAGCCCTGTCAGGGAGAGATTTCCTCTGACGGCTGGCTTTATACAACATGGTCTCATAAAGTAGGCCCTAACGGCGCTAACAAGGGCGCAGTACAGAAGTACAACCTCAAAACAGGCGAGTGGAAGGAGATAACTCCCGAGAGATCATACACCTGCGGCTACAACGGTATCTCCGTTGACCCGAGCGACCCGAACCACATCGTCTGCACAACGCTTTGTCTGTGGGCATATCTTGACAATTTATTTGTTTCAAATGACGGCGGTGAGACATGGACAGGCATCTGGAAAGACGGTGAAGACGGCAAGCAGGTAAACAACTTCACTCTGGATATTTCAAGCTGTGAGTGGCTTGACTGGCAGGGACAGCTAAAGCCGGGCTGGTGGATGACAGGAATTGCTATAAACCCCTTCAACCGTGATGAGGTTATGTATGGCACAGGAGCAACAATATTCAGGACTACGAATCTCTCCAAGGCTGACAGCGAGCCCGTTAATATTGAGGTTGCGGCTATGGGTGTTGAGGAAACAGCGATCTTTGATTTTGTAGCACCGAACCAGAATGATGAGAATGCTCCCGACCTTTACTCAATAATGGGAGACATCTACGGCTTCAAGCATCAGGACGCAACGGTCTGCCCGAAGGAGCATTTCGGTGACTTCAAATCCACATCTATCGACTGTGCGGCTCTTGATTATAATATCGTAGTAAGGGCGACCGATGAGGGCTCAGGCTCGGTTTACTATTCGACAGATGCGGCTGATACATGGAATGAAGTAAAAACACTTCCCGAGGGTGTCAAATCAGCGGCAGGCGGAACTGCAAAGCTTTCGGCTGACGGAAAGACGATCTTCTATCAGTGCGGTACTATGGGTGTAGGAGCATACGTTACAGACGATTTCGGCGAGACTTGGACAGCCTGCGAGGGCATTCCAGCAAACGCTATGATCGAAACTGACAAGGTAAACCCAGACAAGTTCTATGCAGCTTATGACGGCACATTCTACATGAGTACTGACAAGGGCAGAACGTTCTCATCACTGACGACCTTCCTGCTCTCAAACTTCACAATGACAGCCTGCCCCGACACTGAGGGCGAGGTATGGCTCTCAATAGGCGGAGGCTCGGTATACTATCTTGATGCCGACAAAGCAGAGGTGGTCGCAGTTCCCTGCAATCTTGCAAGCTGTGACGCTCTCGGACTTGGAAAGGCAGCCGAGGGTCAGGATCACATGGCACTTTACGCACTCGGCGAGGTCGAAGGCGAGGGCTACGGCGTATGCCAGTCTATTGACGGCGGTACAACATGGAAGCGCATAAACGATGATACCCAGAAGTGGGGCAACGTAAATAAGCGCATCAGCGGCGACCCGAAGCACTACGGCAGAGTGTATATCTCTACCAACGGCAGAGGCATTATCATGGGCAATGTAAAAGAATAATTCATCATACTACCTGCGGGAATTATCGGGTGGAGAACCTTTCTTCAAAAAGGTTTTCCTCAATAGTTCCTGCAGGCAGTAAGGCAATATATTGTTTATAGCACAGCACAACGAAAAACGGCACTCCCTAAGGAGTGCCGTTTAATTTCTGTATTGTGAGAATTACTTGATCATAGAAGCAACTTCATCTGCAAAGTTGTCTTCCTTCTTCTCAACACCCTCGCCGCGCTCAAATCTTACGAACTCAGCAACAGTGATGCTTCCGCCGAGCTTCTTAGCTGCATCAGCAACATACTTGCCAACAGTGCCGTCGAACACATCGCTTCTTACAAAGGTCTGCTCGAGGAGGCAGTTCTCTGAATAGTACTTTCCAACCTTACCCTCAACGATCTTAACCTTAACCTGCTCAGGCTTGTTAGCCATCTTGGGATCCTCAGCCATCTGTGCAAGAAGTACCTTCTTCTCCTCATCGAGTACATCAGCGGGAACAGCTTCCTTGTTCAGGTATGAAGGATTCATAGCTGCAACCTGGAGTGCGCAGTTCTTACCTACCTCGAATACCTTCTCAGCAGGGAGGTTAGAGTCAAGCTTAACCATAACGCCGATGCTTCCGCCGCCGTGTACATAAGGAACAAGGATACCCTCAAGTCTTGTGAATCTTCTGATAACCATGTTCTCTCTGATCTTGATAAACAGATCCTGAAGAGTTTCCTCAACTGTCTTGTCTCCGCCGCTGATCTTGCAAGCCTTGAGAGCCTCAACGTCAGCAGGGTTCTGCTCGATTACTGTATCTGCAACTGCAGCAACAAATGCCTTGAACTCGTCATTGTTTGCAGCGAAGTCTGTCTCGATGTTTACCTCAACAACTGCACCGACATTTCCCTTAACAACAGATGTGCAGATACCCTCTGCAGCAACTCTGCTGCTCTTCTTAGCCTGTGTAGCAAGTCCCTTCTCACGGAGAAGTGTAACTGCCTTTTCCATATCGCCCTCAGCCTCAACGAGAGCCTTCTTGCAATCCATCATGCCGACACCTGTTGCGGTCATGAGTTCCTTTATCTGTGCAACTGATACGCTTGCCATTTTATATTCCTCCTGTTTTATTTATTATCTTACTCAAAACAAGGCAGACAAATCCTCGTCTGCCTTGCATTGTTATTATTCCTCTTCTGCGTCAGCCTCTTCAACCTTAGCAGCCTCTTCATCAGCTGCCTCAGCGTCCTGACCCTGTCTTCCCTCGATGATAGCGTTAGCCATGCAGCCTGCGATAAGCTTAACTGCTCTGATAGCGTCATCGTTACCGGGGATAACATAATCCACATCATCAGGATCGCAGTTTGTGTCAACTATTGCGACAACAGGTATACCGAGCTTCTTAGCCTCGGCAACAGCGATCTTTTCCTTTCTTGGGTCAACAATGAAGAGCGCACCGGGGAGCTTCTTCATATTCTTGATACCGCCAAGGAACTTCTCAAGCTTCTCGATCTCAAGGTTGAGCTTAACTACTTCCTTCTTGGGCAGACGGTCAAATGTGCCGTCCTCTTCCATAGTGTGGAGCTGCTCAAGTCTCTTGATTCTCTGCTGAATTGTCTTGAAGTTTGTCATCATACCGCCGAGCCATCTTGCGTTTACAAAATGAGCATCAGCTCTGGTAGCCTCTTCCTTAATGGACTCAGCTGCCTGCTTCTTAGTTCCGACAAAGAGAACCTCTTCGCCGTTTGCCGCTACGTCTCTTACGAACATATAAGCTTCTTCAAGCTTCTTAACGGTCTTCTGGAGATCTATAATATAGATTCCGTTTCTTTCTGTGAAAATGTACGGTGCCATTTTCGGGTTCCATCTTCTTGTCTGGTGACCAAAGTGTACACCTGCTTCAAGAAGCTGCTTCATTGATACTACTGCCATGGTAGTCCCTCCTGTTTGGTTTTTTCGCTTTATTCAAGCGTTACTGATCCTCCGGCCCGCTTACCTCGCCTACACCCTGAAAGCTCAGGGACCAACAGCGAAAGCCAGGCCGTGCGAATTGCTTTAATATTATATCACATCTTTCCCTCATTTGCAAGGTTTTTTCGACCATCTATTTTAACAAATTTTCAACCGTTACAGACTTCTCTTTTGTTGATATCGCATTTTCGCCCATATCCACAAGGATAGTATCCTCTCCCACCAGCTTTATATCCGAGCACCTGATGACTATATCCTCATCTCTGCCCATAAGCCCGAAGGCTCTCTGCCTGCCGAAAACAGTAATAGATATCACCTCCGAGGTTTCGGTATCAAGCTCCAGGTCATCGGCATAGCCGATCTTCATGCCTGTTGATACGTTTACTATCTCCTTCATTCTGAGCTGCGAAAAACTTACTGTCATAGAAAGCTCTCCTTTATATAATTTAAGCCGCAGCCCCCCGACTGCGGCTTGTATAGGAATACCGCAAAATCATTGTGCGGTGCTGCCTATACATATTATGCTCTCATCTGGCGTTTTATGCGGTCGAGCGCTCCCTTTTCGAGCCTTGATACCTGTGCCTGTGATATTCCCACTGCTTTTGCGACCTCAACCTGTGTTGCTCCTTTGAAAAAGCGCAGGAAGAGAATATTCCTCTCCCTCGGCAGGAGAGTTTTCATCGCTTCTTTGAGGGACATTTCCTCAAGCCAGCTGCGGTCATCGGTCATATCGCTGACCCTGTCCATAAGGTAGAGCGTATCTCCTCCCTCTGAGCAGACGGGCTCGTAAAGGGACACAGGGTCGCAGACCGACTCCATAGCAGCAGCAACCTCGCTGCGCTTTTCTCCTATCCGCCTTGCAATATCCTCGACGGTAGGCTCATCGGCACGTTCATTTCGGAGGCTCTCCCTTGCCTGCATAGCCTTGTAGGCGAGATCCTTCATGCTGCGGGGAACTCTGAGCGACTGATAATCCCTCAGATGCCGCCTGAGCTCACCTGCTATCATCGGCACGGCGTAAGTTGAAAACCTGACATTCATATTAGTGTCAAAGTTGTCCACCGCCTTGATAAGCCCCATTACTCCCACCTGAAACAGATCATCGGGCGAGTCCGAGCGCCCCGAAAACTTCTGCAAAACGCTGAGCACAAGTCTCAGGTTTCCTCTGATAAGCTCATCACGGGCTGCCTTGTCTCCGCTGTGAGCCCGCTTGAGCAGCTCCAGCTTCTGCCTTTCGCTTAGTGTCACCAGCTCCCCTGTGTTCACCCCGCTGATCTCGACTTTGTTGTACTGCATAGATACCTCCGTAAAAGCCTTATGGTAAGAGTATTTCCATAAAAGTACAAAAATATACAAGACTCACTGCCATTGTTGACATTAGTGCTTATTTATGGTATAATCATAAAATCAAGGATCCCGATCGTGTCATCGTATAGAACGACGGGAAAACAGGGGTAGTAACAATGGATATGGTAGTAATAAACTGTCCTTTCTGCGGCGGAGAGATGCAGCGAAGAAATAATGATTATCATGCATACTGTCCTTATTGCGGCCGTGAGGTATGCTTTGATGAAATCAAAGAGGAGGCTCAGCTTGCCTCATACCGTGAAAAGCTGGTTGAGCTCCAGTACAGCAACAGTGCTCTTATGAACCATAGGCAGCAGGAAGAAAATTTAAGGCAGCAGCTTCGCAGTTGGATAAAACGGCGTAATAGCTTCTTTATTGTGATAACGCTGCTGAATGCCGTTGGCTTCTCGATAATCTGTGCAGTCGATGAGAAAAGCGACCTTATGGGGCTGGGTGTTACTGCGGTGTTAGCCGCCTGGACTATACTGATAACGTCAGTGATAATATCTACATTCTCATATCCGTCATATAATTTTCTGACAGGAAACAATGAGCCCGTAAACAGATTTGCATTATTTTTCAAGCTTCTGGGAATAGGTTTAGCACTCTGTGCTCTGGGCACATTTGCAGGCATAATACTGCTGCTTGCTCTGGGAGTTATAAAATAACAAAAAAAAGACCGACAAATGTCGGTCTTTTACTTTTGCAGACTTATTTGCTGCTGCCTTTTTTCTCAAAGAACATTTTTGCTGCCTGCATACCGAATACAATAGCAGCTCCGATTATAAAGAACACCACGCTGAAGGTCGAGAACATCATAGCGGGCTTTGGCTCTTTCAGGGTAGTAGGTCCCTTGACTATTGCATACAGAGAGCCTATCATCATGCCTATTACACAGTAAATTGTCTGACTGCGGAATTTTTCCAGCGCCTTTTTGATAAGTCTGAGCGTTACAAAAATACCTACCAGAATACCAAGTCCCAGTGCTATGCAGATCGGCAGTGACGAGAGCTTGAAATGAAGCACATCTTTAACTGCCGTGATTACAGGCACATACAGACCGAAGGTCAGCAGTATCGTCGAGCCCGAAATACCCGGGAGCACCATTGCCGAGATAGCGCACATTCCTGCGAGGAAGGTGTAGCCTGCAAGACCGACCGTCATGTGGGAAACATCGGTCTCTCCCGATGTGCCGAGCATTGCAATACCGACAACAAGCGCAATTCCTATCACAGTCCAGATAATGTTTATGTATCTGCCCTTGAGGCTCTTGCGCTCCTCATAGACCATAACGGGGATAGCAAGGATTATAAAGCCCATAAACAGCGAGCTTACCCTGTAGATACCACTCTCGAAAACGCTTGCGAGAACACTTACTGCAAGTCCCATTCCTATCACCCAGCCAATGCCGAGCTTTATCACAAACACAAGAGCTTTCTTTCTTTTTTCACTGTCTCTTCCCATAAGGTCATTGAGCGACTCTATGAACAGGTCATAGAAGCCCATAAGAAACGCTATGGTTCCGCCCGACACTCCGGGCACGCTGTCCGCAAGAGCCATGCAAAAGCCCCTGAACGCATTTAATATCATATATTATACTTTCCTTCCGAAACTGTATTTGCAAGTGCTGTCACCGCACGCATAAGATGTTCAAGGCTCTTTTCCTGCCTTTTGTCGGAGACATTCTCCGACGCCCTTACTGCACAGTCACGGGCTGACTCGGCATTTCCGAGCCTTACCCAGCAAAGCCCTTCCCAGAGATCACATTCGCAGAGCAGGCTTTCATCAGCCTCTTTCTTTGACTCCTCAAAAAGCTTCAGTGCCTTGTCATATTCGCCGACGGTATAGTATATCATACCGACCGTATGCCTTATATGTGATGTTCCACGCCTTAAAAGCGCTCTGTTGAAATAGTGGCCGCACTCAAGGTATAGCTTCACTGCAAGCTCACGCTCACCCTGCATAAGACAGCAATAGATAAGCATATTGAAATACTCCTCTTCATCGACCGAGGACAGCTCCCTCAGGTCGATCCTCTGAAGTATCTCACAGCATTCTTCATAAAGGCCGCAGCTCAGCAGTGCCGATGCCCGGAGAAGATCACTGACGCTTTTATTTTTTTCAAGCCTTTTTATAGCTTCGTTCAGCTCTTTCAGGCTTTCCTCATCAGCGCCTTTTTCCTTGCAGTTCTCCATTGCCCTGCGAAAACGGCTTATCCGCCTGAGAGACAGCACCGATACAAGTATCACAGCAGCTCCCGACAGAATCATCGTGTAGGGGAGTGTTTTTATAAACACATCAGAGCACACTCTTACACCGTACCGACAGCCTGTAGCTATCCAGTAAACACACACGCAGACGTAGCTCATCACAAGACAGCCTATCGGCACAAGAAGACATCTGCGTACCAGTTCAAACGCTTTCATTTACTGCATATCTGTGTTTCTGTTTTTGAGAAGCTTCTGTCTCTGTCTCTCATGATGATCCATAACGATCTTCTCACAGAAGTCAACTATCTTTTTCATAAACGGCTTAAACACATAGTAGAACTCACCTACATAGGTAACAACCTCGCCGTTGAAGCCCTTCTTGAATTTATAAACACCGTAGTTGGGGTTTGTCTCGTCCTTATAAAAAGGTATGCCCATAAAGTCGTATATATCACAGTTGCCCTCAAGAGCCCAGTTTATCATAGTCCACTGCATAAGGTAATTCGGGTAGAGGTTTCTGTGATGGTTGGCAGATGCGCCGTAAACGTAGCAGGTCTTGCCTGCGTACTGTGTTGTAATAGCACCCGAGATAGGAATTTTCTTTCCGTCCTCTTCGCAGTAGCATACGAACAGGCGGCAGTTATCCTTCCCGAGACTGTCTATAAACCTTGCAAGGTAATCCTTACCTCTGATAGAGAAGCCGTCACGGATACCTGTGGCCTCGTAGAGAGGATAAAAGTCATCAAGATTTTCAGAGCCGCTTGCAACGCAGGTAACGCCCTTTTTAGGACCCTTTCTTATTCTGTTTCGCCAGTCGGGCTTAAAGCCTGCCATTACCTCATCGGGTGTTTTGCCCTTAATATCCCTGAGCATATAATTATTTCTTGCCTGAATTGTAGTAAGCTCGGGAGCGTCATGTATATGGGAGAAGCCCATGCTCTCAATAAGAGCAGTTCTCTCCTCCTCCTTTTCCTCAAACGGAGGGTCCCACATAAACTGATAGCATCTGTGCTTTTTAGCAAGCACCTTTATGCCCTCGAACAGGTCCTGCATGACCTCCTTGTCCGACCAGTCACAGACAGGTCCGTGAGGTGCATACAAAAATCTGACACCGAAGATAGGCACTTTCTTAGTGATAACTAAGCAGGTACCTCTGATCTTTCCGTCAGCATCTCTTGAAATGACAGCGTCCCAGCCCCAGCCCTCTTTAACCTTTGGCCATCTGAGCGACTGCATGAAGTTACCGTACTCGCTGTTTTTAACGAACCTTTCGTACTCTTTCAGGAGTTCCTTATCCGCTTTATTGATTATCTCCATATTAAAAATCCTCTCATTTTAACAGATTAAACCATACAGAATTATTATATACTATCATTCCCTAAAAATCAAGGGTATTATTGTAAATCTTGTATGATTAAGGCATTTGTTTTTTGTAGAATATGTCCTGCAAAAAGCCCGCACCAAACGGTACGGGCTGAAAAATCAGAATGTATCATTGTAGAAGAACTGCGACCAGAAATAGTAGGTATTGCCGTCCTTGCTGACTTCATAGCGGGCAACTCCCATATACTTTACATCGGGATTGAGGATATTGTTCCTGTGCCCCTCGGAGTTCATCCATGAGTTGAATACGTCTTTGACAGTGGAGTTCGCATTCATGCCGTAGGCAAGGTTCTCTGCAAAGGCTGTCCAGTCGGGCAGTCCGACCTCTTCTATAACAGTCTCACAGCCCCGTCCGTCAGGTCTGGAGTGGGAAAGGCTCTCAGTCTTGAAATAGTGATCTACCTGCTCGGCTGCTCTTATCGAGGCTGCCTGATCAAGCAGCTCAAGACCGTAAAGCTCGTTCAGGCCGTGCTGACGTCTTACCTCATTCACAAGACCGAGAAGCTCGGCAGTCTCGGAGCTTATATTCACGTTCTTGTTGTTTGCCATGGGAGACTCCGTAACAACAGGCTGCTCAGGCTCAGGCTCGTATTCCTCCTGAGGAAGCTCCTCATATACAATATAAGTAACCACAGTAGTCTGCTTTGTAGTGGTGGAGGTTGTCTCCGCTTCGGAATCCTCCTTATCCTCCTTCTTTTCAGCAGTTGTGGTAGTTGTGGTTGTGGTCTTTGTAGCAATATCGTCAGAGCCCGGCGGTACAAGTGTCTGACCATTTACTATAATATGATCGTTTGCCACATCAATATACTTTCCGCCGATAACCACAGACAGCATAAGCTCATCAGCCGAATTAACTATCCATATACCCTTATCCCTCTTCTCCAGAGAGTATGAGTTTCCGTTATCGTCTTTAATAACGGTCTTATCAATGTCCTTGCCGTCTTCCTTTATAATGAACTTGTTCTTTCCTACGCACTCTATAACTACATCGTCATAAATAGTGAACTTTGAGAAGCTTGTATCATAGTACTCGACCTTAGTTCCTGCAAAATAAACTACGCCGTTCTTTATTGCAATAACATTTCCTTTATAAAGAAACTCGTTTACCTCTTTATCCCCGACCTTACAGCCTATACCCTCTTTGCTGAGTGTAATTGTGATCTTGTCGCCGTTATCATCTGTCAGAGTGAGGCTCTGCACAGCGTCTTTATCCTTGTTCATCAGAGTGTATGTGCCGTCTTTATTGGCAAACAGCACATAACCGCCGTCAAAGTTTATCTTCCTGCACTTTGCGGCTGTCTTGAAGGTAGTGATCTCGCCTGTTACAGTGACAGCGCTGCTCACAGTTGTCGGAGAGGTTCTCAGGGTCGTGGTAATTCCCGTTACGGGCGCTGACAGGCTTGCTATCCTGTTAGATGATTCTCCAAGCTCACTGCACGAGCACAGCATTACTGCCGTAAGCGCACAAAGCACCGCAGCTTTTCTTTTCACAGAAAACCCTCCTTTCGAAAATTATCCATTTAAAAGAATACCACAAGGAAAGCCGCTTTGTCAATGACTATTTTGTTAATTTTGCATAATTAATTTTCAAATAAAGCTTCACATTTTGAAGAAAAGTCGGATATTGTAGTGATAATGTCTGATTATTAATGTAAAAATGCACTTGATTTGGATAAAATACCAATTGACTTTGTTGCTTCAATGTAGTAAAATGATTTTTGTAAGGCAATGGCGCCCTAGCAGTGAGTCCCACTATAAGTGTGCCCATTGTCTTTTTTTATGTTATTTTTTAGGAGGTATGACAAATGTCGTATGTTGATGAAGTCATTGCGCAGGTAATTGAAAAGAACCCTGCAGAGCCTGAATTCCATCAGGCAGTCAAGGAAGTTCTCGAGACTATCAGAGTTGTAATCGAGGCTGACGAGGAGAAGTACAGAAAGGCAGCTCTTCTTGAGAGACTTGTAAACCCTGAGAGACAGATCAAGTTCAGAGTTCCGTGGGTTGATGACAACGGACAGGTTCAGGTAAACACAGGTTACAGAGTACAGTTCAACTCTGCTATCGGACCTTACAAGGGCGGTCTGAGATTCCACCCGACTGTAAACCTCAGCATCATCAAGTTCCTCGGATTTGAGCAGATCTTCAAGAACAGCCTTACAAGCCTTCCTATGGGCGGCGGCAAGGGCGGTTCTGACTTTGATCCTAAGGGCAAGTCTGACCGTGAGGTTATGGCATTCTGCCAGAGCTTTATGACTGAGCTTTGCAAGCACATCGGACCTAACACTGACGTTCCTGCAGGTGATATCGGTGTCGGCGGAAGAGAGATCGGTTATCTGTACGGCCAGTACAAGAGGATCAGAAACGAGTTCACAGGCGTTCTTACAGGTAAGAGCATGCAGTGCGGCGGTTCTCTTATCAGACCTGAGGCTACAGGCTACGGCGCTGTTTACTACTTAGTAGAGATGCTCAAGCACTTCGGTGACAGCATTGAGGGCAAGACTGTTGCAGTTTCAGGCTTCGGTAACGTTGCTTGGGGTACTATCAAGAAGATTAACGAGCTTGGCGGTAAGGTTGTAACTATTTCCGGTCCTGACGGCTACGTTTACGACGAGGACGGCATCAACACAGAGGAGAAGGTAAACTACCTCCTCGAGATGAGAGCGAGCTGCAGAAACAGAGCTCAGGATTATGCTGACAAGTTCGGTGTTCCTTTCTTCGCAGGCAAGAGACCTTGGGAAGTTAAGGCTGACATTTATATGCCTTGCGCAACTCAGAACGAGGTCGAGATCGACGATGCTAAGAATATCGTAGCTAACGGCAGCAAGTACTATGTTGAGGTTTCCAATATGCCTACAACTCTTGAGGCTGTTGAGTATCTGAGAGCTAACAACGTTATCGTTGCTCCTTCCAAGGCAGTAAACGCAGGCGGTGTTGCAGTATCAGGTCTTGAGATGAGCCAGAACTCCATGAGATACAACTGGACAGCAGAGGAAGTTGACGCTAAGCTGAAGGACATCATGAAGAACATCTTCAAGTCCTCCATCGAGGCTGCTAACAAGTACGGCAAGGGCGATGACCTCATCGCAGGCGCTAACATCGCAGGCTTCCTCAAGGTCGCAGAGGGTATGCTCTGGCAGGGTGTTTGCTAATTAGCTTATAAGGCAATTCCGACCTTTCAGGTAATGCTCCCCGCTGAAAAGCGGGGGTCTTACCAACCTTAATATGAGGTTATTAAACGCAGTCAGCGCTTGATTGTGCGGCTGCGTTTTCTATTTGCTGACGCATGGGCTGACATAGCTCATACCTCATAAATAACAAAGGCTCCGCAGAGACAAAAGTCTCTGCGGAGTCCTTTTTATATGGATTAAGAGTTACTTCTCATCATTGCTGTTATTTCGTCTGGATTTGCGCTCATAATAGACGGCAATAACCGAGCTTATTATCGAGAGTATACAGAACACTATCAGAAGCTTATAGGAAAGCTTTCTGCTTGTGAACTTCATGGTCGGGTTGATAATATCGAGTATCCAGAACACTGTGAACATTCCTGCGAGGACTATTGACAGATGAGGTATTATTCTTGAAAGCCTTTTCATTGTCAATCCTCCTTTTTGATGTAAATTATATCGCTGATGTCACGTCCGCCGCCGTCGGGCTCATTGATGATGTCTCCGCCGAAGTACATCATTGCTGATTTTCCGCCGTCAAGATTATAGGCATACTTACAGCCCTCATTTGCCATGATAGCGGCAAGCTCGCTTAGGGTTGCTCCGCTGGAGTAGCCCTTGTCTCTTCCGTCAACCGTTGCAAAAACGTAGTGTCCCGGCTCAACATAGCCTGCGGCAGAGCGTGGATTTTTGCTGTTAAGGTACGAGGTAGTGTTGAAGGTATCAAGGATATTGCCCTCACCGTCAAGCAGGGCAGGACCGAAGTTCCATGCCTGCCATGCACCCTGCTCAAGCACCTTGTCAATGTCAAATTCCTCGGGGAGATAGGTTCTCATAACACCGTCAGCGAAGAGCACCAGCACATCGGTGCCGCTTGATGTATCACGGTATTTTACTCCGTTTCTGATAACAATGCTCTGCTCTGAATTGCCGTAATAGTCGCCGTTAATTGCGAAAACGGCATCGTTATCCTTTGCCATATCGTAAACGCTCTTTTTGATGTTCTTGCCGAAGGTATCATCGGCAAAGGCGGTTTTCAAAATGCTTATGTCCGTGACATACACATCTGCGATATAGTAAGTAATCTTCTCATCGCCGTCACCGACCGACTTTTTATAAACACTCACCTGATATTTGTCAGAACGCTCCGTTCCGAGAAGCTCAGACTGCACCTCACTGCCCGAAATAATCTCATAGCTCTGCTCATCAGAGGTAACATTGTAGGTATTTGTGTTTGAGTAATTTCTCTTTCCGTTTCTTGATTTCGGCTCGACCGTGCCCCTGTCGGAGCTTTTTTCCGTTACTCCGAGATCATGGTCGGAGATCCCCGCCTGTGAATCTTCCGCCTCGCTGTCAGGGGTCTGCTCCGGAGTATCGGCAGTGCTGTCATCGGGCAGAGCGAAGCCGTCAGCAGTGCTGTCAGCAGTGGCAACAACCTCGGTTTTGACCTCAAGCTTCTGAGGCATTATATAGTCAAACAGCATATAAACACCGATTGCCGCACAGGTAGCAGCTATATCTATCAGTACCAGGCCCCACGGCGGGAGCATCTTTTTCTTTTTAGCCGACATTTAGATCTTTTCCTTTCTTTGTCCTGAAAACCACAGTCCTCTGTACAGTCCAGCTAAACATAAAGAGAAGTATCTCAACAATTATCTTTGAGATAAACTCATTCGGGATAACAAACTTTACAAGCAGATTGAGTATAATAGTATTCGCCGTAAGGATAAATGCCGCAAGCGCAAAATACTTTACCGCAGTCGGCAGAAGCTTATCCTTGTTTTTGAATACATATCTTTTGTTCATAGTGAAATTGAAGCCGGCGCTCAGTACCCTTGCCATTATGTTCGAGGCAGTAAGGTTTTTCGTCAGCAGAAGAAACAGGATATACAGAAGATAATCCACAATAAAGCTTACGAATGAAGCGCAGGAGAACTTGATAATATCCCAGTATATCCTGACAGAATCCGACAGAGGATGAAAGTGCGAGGTCTCATTCTCACCGATGTAAACTGTCTCTATCGGCACTTCATTAAAGCCTGTTCCTGCCCTTGCACATTCAAGGAGCATATTCATCTCGTACTCGTAGCGGTCTCCGCTTACAGACAGCATAAAGTCAAGCTTATCCGACATAAAGCCCCGAAGCCCTGTCTGCGTATCGCTGACCTTAACTCCTGCCGCAAAAGCATAGACATACTTTGTAACAGAATTTCCAAAACGGCTTCTGAGAGGTATCTCTCCCGTGAATTTCCGACAGCCCATTGTGAGCCTTTCGGGCTTTTCCGAAACAGCCTCGGACACACGGATAATATCTGACAGCTTATGCTGACCGTCTGCATCTGCTGTTACCACAACAAAAGGGGAGTCCTGCTCTTTAAGGTAGGAAAAAGCGGTTTTCAGTGCCGCACCCTTTCCTCGGTTTTTCTCGTGCTCGAGATAAACAGTCTTGTCTCTGCACTGCGAGAATATTCCGTCATAATCAGCTCCGCTTCCGTCATTCACAAGAATAATGCGGAAATCAGTTTCCTCGGTTATGCCGTTCACTACGGAGATAAGCTTATCATCGGGCTCATAGGCCGGTATCACGACATATACAGGTATTCTACTTTTATCTGCCATGATGTCACCCCATTCCATGAAAAAACTTATCTTGATATAGTGATATCACACGTTCCTTAAATTTAGTATAAAAAATCAGTGGTCTTTGTATTCTCTGAATATGCGGTAATACTGCATGGTCCTGAATTCATTAAGGATATCCTCATAGCCGTCGGCGGTTTCTGTGGATTCATGCCATTTGCCGTCATCTGTTCTGTAGCCGAAGGAGCTTATGCTCGGTATCTTCTCACGGACACGGTCAAGCTCCTGCTGATAGGGCGCTTTCGGCAGACCTGCTGTCTCCATAAGCTCATTCGAGAGGTAGTTAAGGCTGAGGTTTTCAAGCTCCTCTGCCTGCTTGCTCTTGTTATCCCAGATGAAGAAGGGTGTCTGTCTCAGCCTTGAATACTCCTCAACCGAGAGGGAGCCCAGCGACTTTCCGTAAAGGTACTCCGAGAACGAAGGTATGTGTGGATAGTGGTCGCCGAAGAACACGATTATAACTTCCTCGTCAACATTTCTGAAATAGTCAAGAAGCTCGCCCAAAGCCTCATCGGCCGAGTGGATAGAATTAAGGTACTGGAGTGCCTCGTCATTGTTGTAGTCCTCAAAAGTGACCTTTACATCAACGTATTTAAGATCGTCATACGGCCCGTGATTCTGCATTGTGGCAGTCCACAGAAAGAAGCCCTTGCTCTTATCACGCTTTTCAAACTGCTTTTCAAGGTACTTGTAAAGTGTGCTGTCGGAGAGCTCTCCGTTTACGTAATGCTTTTCTGACATATACTGCTCGCAGTCATATTCTCTTTCATCGAACTGGAGGTTTTCATAGGCAGAGCCTATGCTCCATAACCCCGGTGAGCAAGGCGATACTGTTTTTGTGCGGTATCCAAGCTCCTTGAGCCATGTTACAAGTCCCCACTGCTTTTCATCAAGGTACTGAGTAAAGGCGGCACTTCCGGGGGGCAGGAATGCCATAGTATTTCCTGTCAGGAATTCATATTCAGAGTTGCAGGAGTATCCGCCGTAAGCCGATACTGAAACAAAGCCTGTTTTAGCCTCATTTTTAAGAGCCATATAGTTTGGCATTACTTCCTCGCTCATTTTAAAGTCAGCAATATGTCTGAAATCGGCAAACGATTCATTCAGTATGCCTATGATTACAGGCTTTCTTTCGGGCTGTTCGGGCTTGTCCTTTATCTCAACGAAGGCTCTTCCCTTTTCATCGGTGTAGCCCTCAGGCTTTTCGACACGATTATAAAGGCCATCATACAAAAACATCAGGTTAAAGCCGACCTGCTTATAGCTGTTTGTTACCTCTCTGTCCGAGAAGCCAAGCCTTATGTAGCGGTTTCTGATACCGAGCTCAAAGCAGTATCTTCCTGAGGCTACAACGCTGAATATGCATATAACAGATGCCGCACCGTATACGATCCTGCGCTTCGGGGCAGTTTTGCCAAGCTTAGCCGTACAAAGGATAACGATCTGCAAAAACAGCTCAGTCACCGCAATTATAGGCATATTCTGCAAAGTGAACTTGTATTCGCTTTTTATTTCCAGTGCGGAGCTTATATTAAAAAAATCCGAAAACTGTACAGGGTTTCCCCTGAAATATACAATATAGTACTGAATAACTGCATAGAAGGTAAAAAACACCTTAAAAGCGATAAGCAGTATCTTTGGATTTATCGGTATGACCAGTGCGAGGAGGAAGAAGCTCATACACAGAAGAAAGCCCATAAGGGTGTACAGGATACTCGATTTCGGGAAATACGAGCCCATAACTATATCG
Source organism: uncultured Ruminococcus sp. (assembly GCA_946528545.1). GTDB lineage: Bacteria > Bacillota > Clostridia > Oscillospirales > Ruminococcaceae > Hominimerdicola. The sequence goes on along the minus strand of CAMMYU010000083.1, from coordinate 7,565 downwards.
GGCATGATATACGAGCCGAAGCCCATTACAAGAGCAGCTGCCAGAGGAGATATCTCGACTTTGGCTGAGCATTTTTTTCTGCAAAGCAGTCCCAGAGCAAAAAGCAGAACAGCTGTCGCAGTGCCTGCTATCATCACAATAACAGCGATAGACTTTCTTTCGTCATCTGTCAGATAACAGAACGCACAAGGACCCGAGCACATCACAACCACAGCGAGAGAAACCAGCACATAGTAAGCGTGCATAAGAACCTTATCATTACCGATGAAGCTTTTTATTTTTCCGAACATTTTTATAATTGTCCTTTACATTTATTCATACATAGTCATTATATCACAAAGAAACCGTCTTGTAAAGAGTTTTAACAAAGTACAGATATAAAAAGACACCCCTGCTGTACAGCAAAGGTGTCTGAATGATCCTATATCACATAGTCGCTTTCAATTGCTTTTGAGTCATCTATAAGGTCCTGAAGTGTGATGTTATCCACAACATCATTTACAGCCTTGTAAATCTTCTTCCATACTCCCAGAGTGACACAGTGGTCAGCCCTTTCACAGGTGTTTACCTCGTCTTCAAGACAGGCTACAGGAGCAAGACTTCCTTCTGTCAGCTCAAGTATCATTCTGACGGTGTACTCGCCGGGCTTCTTTGTCAGCTTATATCCGCCGCCTGCACCTCTGACACTTTTTACAAAGCCGGCCCGATTAAGTACCGATATGATCTGTTCAAGATACTTATCACTGATACCCTGTCTTTTAGCGATCTCCTTGATCGGTATATAGCCTGTTTCCTCATTGAGCGCAAGGTCGAGCATCATTCTCAGAGCATAGCGCCCTTTAGTAGATATCTTCACGCAGATCCTCCTTTTTTCCTATTTTTTTAATATGTTTTAAGTATAACCTAAAATTTGCCGTTTGTCAAGCTTTATGTATATCATATTTTTCTCATTTTACTCAGATAAAGCCTTGAAAAAATCTGATATATATGCTATACTTTTAATACAGTTCTTATCAGAGGTGATAATTTTGAAAATCAGAAAGATACTTAGCACAGCATTAGCAGGCATTATGCTTCTCTGCACAAGTGCCTGCGGAAACTCTTCTTCCTCCTCGGTCAAGGAGCTTGAGGTAGACAAAAAGCTTAAAGAAAATGCAGGTTCATCACCTGCACAGGTAGTAGTTGACGGCACAGACTTCAAGGTGGGAGATCAGAAGCTCTGGATAAACGGAGTAAATACTCCGTGGGATAAGTGGAATGACTTCGGCGGAGGCTTCAACTTTGAGTTCTGGCAGGAGCACTTCTCAAAGCTTCACGAAGCAGGCTGCAACGCAGCAAGAGTATGGATAATCTGCGACGGAACGACAGGTATCGACATTTCTCCCGACGGCACTGTAAACGGTGCAACTGACGCTCACTGGAGCAACCTTGATGACCTGTTCATGCTGGCTGAAACCTATCAGATATACATTATGGCTACAGTTCAGTCTTTTGACTGCTTCAAGGATCAGAATGCAAACTATCAGGCATGGCGTGATATGATAAACGATCAGACCAAAACCGAAAGCTTTATCGACAACTACATAGTGCCTCTTGTTCAGCGGTATGACAAGAACGATTACCTCTGGTCGGTGGACCTCTGCAATGAGCCTGACTGGATAGTTGAAAACGATGAGTGCGGAAAGCTCGACTGGCTGGGTCTGGAGCGCTACTATGCTATGGCATCTGCGGCAATACATGAGAATTCAGATGTTCTTGTTACTGTCGGTCTTGGAATGATAAAGTACAATTCCGACAAGCAGCAAGGCAATAAAATCTCAGATGCAGAGCTACAGAGTGTAATGACCTCGGAGAAGTATGACAAGGGCTATGCTTATGTGGACTTTTACTCTGTTCACTGGTACTCATGGATGCAGGGAATGTGGGGATATCCGTTCTCTGAAAGCCCTGAGGACTTCGGTCTTGACGGCACAAAGCCTGCTGTGATAGGCGAGTGTCCCGCAGTGTCGGACGGAGACTTCGACATAACTAAGGCTTACGAAGAGGCATACAACAACGGCTGGGACGGAGTTCAGGCATGGAAGTCAAGCGGACAGGACGACGGCTGCGGACTCTGGGCTGACATTGAGCCTGCAATAACGAAGATAGCCTCGACAGTTGATGAAAAGGAGCTTTTCCCTGTAGGCAAGAGCACACCTGCTATATGATTATCAAGCCCACTTCTATAATGAGGTGGGCTTCTGTTTTCTGCGAAAGATTTATTAAGGCAAAGGGCAATGCTCCCGAATCAAATGTAAATAAAATGTTAAATTTTCGGGGAATACGTTTACATTGAAATTTTAAACGTTTTCATTGATTTTCGGGGGCTTGAAAAAATCTGAAAAGTGTGCTTTAATAAGAGTGACAGAAAAAATGATATCGGACACGCCCGTCCGACTGTCGGAAAATATGAAACAGAAAGGCGGATTTACCATGAGTGTAAAAATCTTAAACGGTCAGTCTATCCCGAATATGCCCTGGCAGGATAAGCCTGCTGACTGCAATGAGGTCATCTGGAGACATACTGACAACCCTATCATTCCCAGAAATCAGCTTCCAACTTCAAACTCTATATTCAACAGCGCTGTAGTTCCCTTCGAGGGCAAGTTTGCAGGCGTTTTCAGAGTTGATGACAAGGAGAGAAATATGGCTCTGCACGCAGGCTTCTCCGATGACGGTATTCACTGGAACATCAACCCAACAAGAATTCTCTTTGAGCAGGCTGACAAGTCTACCGAGGAAGTAAACCAGTGGGGCTACGGCTATGACCCCAGAGTTTGCTGGATCGAGGACAGATATTGGGTAACCTGGTGCAACGCTTACGGCTGGAAGCCCACCATCGGCGTTGGCTATACATTTGACTTCAAGACCTTCTATCAGTGCGAGAACGCATTCCTGCCGTTCAACAGAAACGGTGTTCTCTTCCCGAGAAAGGTAAATGACAAGTATCTGATGTTCTCCAGACCTTCCGACAGCGGCCATACACCTTTCGGTGATATGTACATCTCGCAGTCTCCCGATATGAAGTACTGGGGCGAGCACAGACACGTTATGGGACCCCTCAGAGCATGGGAGTCCAAGAAGATCGGCGCAGGCCCGATCCCGATCGAGACAGACGAGGGCTGGCTCTGCTTCTATCACGGTGTTCTTGAGAGCTGCAACGGCTTTGTTTACAGCTTCTCCGCTTGTATCCTTGATAAGGACGAGCCATGGAAGGTCAAGTACAGATGTGCTGAGTACCTCATCAACCCACGTGAGGTTTATGAGTGCGTAGGCGACGTTCAGAACGTTACCTTCCCATGCGCTACACTCTGTGACGCAGACACAGGCAGAATCGCAATTTACTACGGCTGTGCTGATACCTGTGTTGCACTTGCATACACAACAGTTGACGCAGTAGTTGACTATGTAAAGAGCCATTCTTCTGTTTGATAAATAACCAAACCTTTTGCTCCGCAGGATAAGTCCTGCGGAGTTTTTGCATTTTAGGGAGCATACGGGCATATACTGTCACAAAGGAGGGATCGGCTATGACCGACAAGCAGTCAACAGGCAGACACAATATCATTCTGGAAAACCGCACAAAGCTCTTTCTGACAGGTGTTACCGAGGTCGCAAGCTTCGATGACAGCGAGCTGAGAATATTCACCGAGCTGGGTGAGCTCCTTATCAAGGGCTCTCAGATGCACATCAGCGATATGAGCGTTGAAAGCGGAGAGCTCAACATAGAGGGCGAGATAAGCCTTATGAGCTACGAAAGCAAACGCACCAAGCGCAGACGCCTGCCCTTCGGCGGATAGGAGCCGCCGTGGAGAAAATGGAGCTCGGCCTTGAGCTTGAGACCGAGCTGTTTTTGCTGTCTGTGCTCGTGGGCTTCGCAATGGGGGCAGTGTATGACATTTTCAGAATGCTCCGCATTACCGCAAATCACGGAAAGGTCTTTACCTTTGTGTGCGACCTTATCTATACGCTGGTTTTCTGGGTTGTGCTGTTCACCTTCTGCACAGGGCTGACAGGCAGTATAAGGGCTTTTGCACTGACAGGAATGCTCATCGGCTGCTTTATGGAGAGGGTCAGCATCGGAAATATGCTCGTTAAAGCCTTTTCGCTCCTGTGGGAAGCCCTTTTAAGACGGGTTTTCAGACCGTTTCGGGGATTTATGACCAAATTGCTCGGAAAAATCAAGAGTGTATTTGTGAAAAATAGCTTAAATTGATAAAAGAACGAAAAAAATCACGAAAACCCCTTGAAACTTGTCTTTTGTTTGGTGTATAATGTAATGGAGTGAAAATGTCTCTATTGAGATGGTACGTTTGTGTAAGAACGGAGAGTAATAATGCTTTGGTTTGGTAAGAAAGACAGCAGCGAAGATATAGATTATGCTGCGGATACCGATACCGTCATCGAAAAGCCGAAGAAGTCAAGGCTTGTAAGGCTTATGCTGGTGCTGGCGGTGCTTTTGCTGTTGGGATATGCTGTGTTTACGATAGTTTCTCAGCAGGCACAGGTGGCACAGCTGAGGAAGGAATCCGCTGATATACAGAAAAAGATCACAGCCGCAAAGCAGCAGAATGATGAGTATGTCAGACTGCTCAAGGCGGAGAACGAAGAAGAGTATATGGAAAGGCTCGCAATAGAAAATCTGGGCTACGCATATCCGAACGAGAAAAGGTACTATATAGTTACCGACGGCAAGTAAGCCGAAACACTGATGCTTAGCGGCACTGCGCCGCTGCTATATATTCTGCCGATAGGCATTAACAGAGAGGACCAAAATAAATCAATGCAGCTTGAAGTAGGAAACATTTACGAGGGAAAAGTAACAGGCATCACAAAGTTCGGAGCGTTTGTCGAGATCGATAAGAACCAGACAGGCATGGTACATATATCCGAGGTCGCAAACACCTATGTCAGTGAGATAAAGGATCACCTGAATGAGGGTCAGACCGTTAAGGTAAAGGTACTCAGCATGACTGATGACGGAAAGATCTCGCTGTCTATAAAGAAGGCTCAGCCTGAGCAGCAGAGAAAATTCCAGAAAAATGACCGCAGCGCAAGACCTCAGGGCAGAAATGACAGACGTGAGGGACAGGGTCAGCAGAGAAGAAGCTTCCAGTCACAGCCAAGGGAGCAGCAGGACTTCTCGAAAAATCCGCCCCCTGTGTATGATCCGAATGCAACTTCGGGAAATGCTGATTTTGAGGATATGCTCTCAAAATTCAAGGCAACAAGCGAGGAGCGCTTCTTAGACCTGAAAAAGGTAATAGACAATAAAAGGCGTTCACCGTCAAGGAGAAAGTAAAATTACAGGGAGGGTGCTGCCCTCCCTTATTTGTTGAGGAAGTACTATGAAAAATTTCAAGAAAACATTTGCATTTATCTTTTTTATGCTCGCAGGAATAATCCTCGGAGGGCTGATAGCCTACGTCTGCAAGGGCAAGGACTATGTAGGCTGGCTCGCATGGGGAAAGAGCATAGGTATTGAAAATACTACGGTTGACCTCTATGTGATAAAGTTCACGGTGGGGCTTATGGTGCAGGCGACTATAGCTCATATCATAACTGTTTCGGCAGCGCTTATCGTTTTTGCAAAGACCTGCAAGGGGCTTTAACGGAGACAGCTTATGAAAAAAGGTTTCAGAATTTTTGCCCTGATCGCCTCAGCAGTTACAGCGCTCGGAATGCTCTCAGCCTGCGCAAATGAGCCCGAGCTTGAAGGCTCTGAGCTGATACTCGATGCCAGAAAAGCCTACGCAGAGCTTGATTCCGCAAAGGTGACTATGACAAATGAGGAAACGGGCGAGGTCGATCAGGAATTTACCTTCATGTATGACGAAAAGGACGTCTGCGTGTTCTCGTATTACGGAAAAAACGGCGATGATGTCTATGCGCAGTACAATAACGGCGTCGAGGACATGAAGTTTGAAAACGGAAAGTACAGCCATGCTGTCAGGGGCGACAGGGACTTCAATCAGTATACCAGAAGTGCCAGGCACCCTCAGGCTGACGAAGGCCTGCTCGTGTATTCGCCGACTGCGGTGAAAAAGGCTGACAAATCCGAAAAAGACGGCGAGATCAGCGTGATATATGAGTATGACCTCGCAAAAATGGGCGCTCAGATCGAGGGCGTAGATGCAACAGGCTTTGAGACAGAGTTTCGCTTCACTAAAGACGGCGAGCTCCTCTGGTTTACGGAGACTACCCTCTCAAAGGATAAGAACTATAGCTATAAAATTGAAATAACAGACCGAAACTCCGTAGAAAAGGTCGAAAATACAGTCAAGGCGCACGGTCTTGACAAGGAGGACTGAATATGAAAGCTTTTATAAATGCAGACAGTAAATACCTTACCTACATGGGCAGGATAGACCGCACCAAAGAGGGCTGTGCAGGCTTTTTCTTTGCAGGCTCGAACGTGACGCTCCGCTTTAAGGGCACAGCGGTGTCGGTAAAGCTTAAAAACTACAGATACTATAACACTCAGCTCATAGGCTTCCTTATCGACGGCAAAGAGGACAAGGCTGAGATAAAAGACAATTACGCCGACACCACAGTTACCCTCGCTGAGGGCCTTGATGATAAGGAGCATACCCTCATTCTGTTTAAGAGACAGGGCGCTTCTCACTATTTTGATCTCTACGGCTTTGAAATCGACGGTGAGCCGCTTGAAGCAGTTAAGCTTCCCGAGCTTAAAATAGAATGCTTCGGCGACTCGGTTTCAGCAGGTGAGGTCTGCGAGGCTGTAAAATACACTGCTCTGCCCGACCCGACAGGGCATGACGGAATTTATGACAACGCATGGCACAGCTATCCGTTTATTACAGCGAGAAACTTAGGCGCTCAGATAAATGATACGGCTCAGGGCGGAATAGCTATCTATGACAAGACAGGCTGGTTTCACGGTCCCGACCACATCGGCATGGAGACTGTTTACAACAAGCTCCGCTACTTCCCTGAAGCCGAGGGCGGCTACTCCGACTGGGATTTCTCACAGTATATACCCGACATCGTGATTTTTGCGGTCGGTCAGAATGACAGCCACATCGAGGGTCGGCCGGACCCAAAGATTACCGACCCTGCCTTCCGTGAGCACTGGAAAAACGGCTACAAGAAGATAATAAAGGCTCTGAGAGGGCACTATCCCGATGCTTTCTTCGTGCTGACACTGACTGTCCTCGGGCATGATGCCGAGTGGGATACCGCTATAGAGGAAATAGCTCAGGAGCTTGGTGATGACAGAATCAGGCATTTTGAATTTACCAGAAGCGGAAAGGCAACCCCGGGGCACCCTCGCCTCAGTGAGCAGTACGAAATGAGCGAGGAGCTTACAGCCTACCTTGTCAGTGAACTTTTCACAAGAAAATAAGACCCAAAATTTACCGAAACACCCTTGAAATATGCGTATTTATGTGGTATAATAAGGTTTGGTATTAGTTTAAAGGCAACACCGCACGACCCCTGTGCATCAGATGCGCCGTCCAGATTTTCGTCAGATTGCCTAAATTCGACGCAGGCTTGCTGACGCA
>CAMMYU010000082.1:0-17378 GCA_946528545.1 uncultured Ruminococcus sp. | reverse complement strand
CAAAAAGGAATTAGAAGTTTTAGGGAGGGGGGTCCGGGGGGAGGACCCTTTTTCAAAAGGGTCTCCACCCGATAACTCCCGCAGGCAGTACGGTAAACTATCGTTTGCGGCAGGTCACAACTGAATTGGGATATTGCATTTTTAAGGAAAGTATGCTATACTATTTTTGACAGCTCTGGCAGACTGCACAAATTTACCTCCCTTAACAAAATTAAGTTTGTGCAGGATTCCGCCATAAATACGTTTGCTGTCAGCCGTATATATTATGAAAGCGCAGACAACGCTTTCCGAATAAGGAGTTGAACGTCTTGACCGATTTACAGTTTGACAACTGTATCCGCCTTATGATCGACAAAGACAGAAACGCCCTTAAAGATATCTACACCGCCTACGCAAAGCAGATATACCGAGTTATCCTCGGTATAGTACGCTCACCGCAGGACGCCGAGGATCTTACCTCGGACTTCTTCCTGAAGATATGGGAGATCGCTCATACATACAGAAGCGGTCAGGGTCACAGGCGATGGCTCACAGTAATCGCCAGAAACCTTGCTCTTGATTATCTCAGGAAAAACCACCCCGAGGAGTTCACTCTCGATGATGAGAACAGCTCCGCTTATGAGCTCTCTGACGGAACCTCCGTTGAAGAAAACGTCTCGCAGAAAATGACTCTCGACAGAGCGCTTTCCCGACTCTCAAAAAAGGAGAGAGAAACCGTGGAGATGAAGCTCGGTATGGAGCTTACATTTACCGAGATAGCAGAGCTCACAGGAGAGCCTCAGGGAACGGTAGCGTGGAGATATCGGCAGGCAGTTTCAAAACTTAAACAGATCATGGAGGAGGAACAGCTATGAGCTTTGACATTGAAAAGCTTTACAAAGAGAATATAGATAGCTCTGTCCCCGACATGGATAAGCTCTGGGACAGGATAGAGAACCGTCTCGACGAACAAGAGAAGGCAGACAGCAAAACGGAGCATCACAATATTACGCCGTCGGCAAGGCCTAAGAGAAAGCTTGTTAGCCTTATTGCAGTTGCAGCCTGTGCAGTTATCGCAGTTACGGGGGCATTCGTTATCATGAACGGCAATAAGCTGAGCACCGACAGCTCCTCGGCAAACAGCACAAGGAACGCATCGGACAAAAACGTCTCTAAAAAGGCTTCGGGCGAAATGAAGTTCAACGGGGACATGGCAGACAATGCCGATGACGATAAGAACCTCGCAATAAGGTCTGATGAAGCAGAGGGCTTTGCTCCCGAGCAGACCGACAATGCCGAGGAGATCGAGGCAGTCAACAACGAAGCAGAGGACACAGAAGAGAACACAGCTCAGGCAGCAGCCCCGAAAAGCGAGGGTGAGCAGTCGCTGAGCGTAAATAATAAAACAGGTGCGACCTCTGCAACAGCCGCAGCGAGCGACAACACAGCAGCTTCTGACTCAGTTCAGTCAGCAGATAAGGATATTTCAAAGCAGGTAGAGGATCGTGTGAACGAGCTTCTTGAAAGCGAGGAATACCTGAACGCAGACGCAAGCCATAAGGCGGAGCTTGTAACTGCACTGTTTGACGAGCTGACCGAAGAGGGCACTGTGACTAGCTACAGTGTTGACGAGTCGGCCGACAGAGCCTATTGTGAAGGCAATGGCTTTGCGGTCAGCGTCACGCTGGGAATATAAAAGACAGCAGGGGGCAAACCCCAAAAGGGAGGAAATATTATGAAAAAGGTAAATATAAAGAGAATGGCAGCAGGTCTCTGCTCGGTAATAATGATGATATCCGCAGCTTCCTGCGGCAGCACAGACAGCTCAAAGGCCGATAAGAAGAGCTCCTCAAAGGCAGCGGTTGCTGCCAAGACAAACAGCGAGCCCACAGCGGCAAAAGCACCTGCCCGTGATATGAATCAGGAGAAGGGTCTTGTTCAGGAGATATCGGCAGAAACAGAGAACACAGATGACGGTGCCTTATATATGACAAATGATACTGCTATGGCAGCAGGTGATTATGCTCCGAAGGGCGGCACAACAGCAGCAAGTGCAGGTGCTGAGAATACCGAAGAGTACGCTCACGTTGAGGAAAACGGCTTCATCGACACGGCAGATCAGCCGATCTCAACTTTCTCGACAGATATCGACACAGCTTCCTACACAAACGCAAGGCGTATGATAAACAACGGCTATATGGTCTATGCCGACGCAGTAAGAACTGAAGAGTTCATCAACTACTTCAAGTATGACTATCAGATGCCGAACGGCGAAGCAGTGTCTATCAACACCGAGCTCTCCGACTGCCCGTGGAATCCCGAAGCAAAGCTTATGCTCGTAGGTATCCAGGCTATGGAGGCTCCCGTTCAGGATATCGACTCAAACATAGTATTTCTGATAGATGTCAGCGGCTCAATGGAGGACGAGAACAAGCTCCCTCTGGTAAGAGAGGCATTTGCAATGCTCGCTGACAACCTTGGTGAAAATGACAGGGTATCTATCGTTACCTATGCAGGCGAGGACAGAATAGCCCTCGAGGGTGCAAAGGGCAGCGACAAGGACACTATCGTCAGCACACTTAATTCCCTTACAGCAGGCGGCTCTACCGCAGGTGCGGCAGGAATAAACTCCGCTTATGCACTGGCTGAGAAATATTTCATCAAGGGCGGCAACAACAGAGTTATCCTTGCTACAGACGGCGACCTCAATGTCGGCGCATCAAGTGCAGAGGAGCTTACGGCTCTTATTGAAGAAAAGAGAGATTCGGGCATAGCACTTTCTGTTCTCGGCTTTGGCGAGGGCAACTTCAAGGACGCAAGGCTCGAAGCCCTTGCAGATAACGGCAACGGCAACTACGCATATATCGACACTATCGACGAGGCCAAGAGAGTTCTTGTTACCGAAATGAACGGCACAATGTTCACAGTAGCCAAGGACACCAAGGTTCAGATAGAGTTTGATGACAGCAAGGTGCGCTCCTACAGACTGGTAGGCTATGAGAACAGGCTTCTCAACACAGAGGATTTCGATGACGATACCAAGGACGCAGGCGACATCGGCTCGGGTCAGCAGGCAACAGCCCTTTATGAGATAATTCCGACAGGCGGTCTTGAGGGAGACCTTCTGAACGTATCGGTCCGCTACAAGTATCCCGAGGAGAGCGAGAGCAGGCTTGTACAGAGCACAGTAAACGCATCTCAGTACAGCTCGCAGAGACCTGCAAATCTCGAATTTGCGTCTCTGGTGGCAGAGTTTGCAATGTACCTCAGGGGCAGTGAGTATCTTAATGACCTCACCCTCAGTGAGATAATCGGTCAGCTAAAGAGTGCCCAGCATCAGGAGCCCGAGCTTATCGAAATGGCAATTAATTACGCTCAGCTTTCATAATTGATATATTGATCGCTTACTGCCGTAACCGAATCAGGATAAAAAAAGGACTGCCGAAAGGCAGTCCTTAGTTTTGTTATGTATTACTTGATATAAGCCTTGAACTCCTCGTTCTCTCTCTTGAGGCCCTCGATGTCGCCCTTAACCTGACCGATCTCAACATCAAGCTTTTCCTTCTCGCTGCTGAAGCCCTTAGCCTTCTCCTGCAGTGCAATGATCTGTGAATAGATCTCGTCAGCCTGCTTGCCAAGCTCTATAGACTTGTTCTCCTTGTCAGCGATACCGAGCTGCAGCTCGTCGATCTTCTTGTTGTTCTGCTCGATCTGCTCCTGTGCGAACATACGCATTTTTTCCTGTGGGCTCATAACTTCATCCTCCATATTCTTGCTAAAATTTGTAATACTTGCTTTTTCTGCTTCAAGCTTCTTCTGCTCTGCTGCTCTCTGAGCCATCTCCTCCTCAATTGAAGGCATTGTAGACTCATATACCTGCTCAACCTTGATGTCATCATCAAGCTCGATAGGCTCTATCGAAGGCATCTCAGCGATCCCGTCATCATATGAGAGATCAGGTACCTGAAGCTCCTCCATTACAGGCTCTTCAGCCTTTACAGACTCGCTTGGCTGCGGAACATGGTTCTCGGCAGGCAGCGGCTCAGGCTCTTTGACAGGCTCGGGCTGCTTTACGGGGCTTGCCTCTGCTGCGCCTGTCTCAAATGTAGATGTGCTGTTTCTCTTTGCTATGCTGTTAGCAAGGTTTACAACCTTCTGGTCAACATCAGGCTTTTCGATCTTGGGCTCTTCCTTAGGCTCGGGCTTAGCTTCAACCCCGATCTTCGGACCCTTATGCGCATTCGCTCTTGCAAAATGCTCGCCCATAACGTTCTCGACGGCCTTTATATCATTGATGTCCTTTCCGAAAAACTCAGCGACCTCTTTCGCACTCCTGCCCTTGTTGAGCATAGATGCTATACCAACAACGCTGTGGTCAACAAAGCCGTCATCGTCCATAGTCAGATTGAGCGAAGGTGTAAACGGCTCGCCCGTTACAGCAGGCTTGTCGTTCTTTGCCTTTCTGCCGAAGGGGAATCCCTTTTTGCCGTTTGATGCAGGCTCAGCACTGCTCCTTTCAGGCTGGATAAAGCTTCTGTAATCAGGCCAGTGCTTTTCAAGGATATTAGGAACATTGCCCGCAGGCATTCCTACCTCCTTAGCAATCTCTTCTGTGGAATAGCCCTCTTTATAAAGGCGGACAAGTGTATCGCCGATGCCTTCCTGTTTCTTTGCCAATTATATCAATCCTTTCAGATAATCACTCGCCGAAATAAACGGCTGCCAATAACTATTAATATTATACAACAATTTTTTCATATTGTCAATACAAAATATTAAATTTCATACATTCTGACCTGAGCCCGAAAACAGGGGCGTTATAACATTTCCAAACACAACAGGCTGTGTCTGAGCGTAGAATTATGTAAAAAAAATGTTTCAATACGTTAAAGATTAGTCAAAGTGTAGGAATTGCTATTGACTTTTTTTGAGGAATGTTTTATAATATATTTGCTATATTATTTAATTGGAGGTTTTAAAAATGGGCAGAGTTTATAACTTTAGTGCAGGCCCTGCAGTGCTTCCCGAGGAAGTACTCAAGGAGTGCGCAGACGAAATGCTCGACTACAAGGGAACAGGCATGAGCGTAATGGAAATGAGCCATCGTTCCAAAGCTTATGACGAGATCATCAAGGAAGCTGAGAAGGACCTCAGAGACCTTATGAATATTCCCGACAACTACAAGGTTATCTTCAGACAGGGCGGAGCTTCGCTGCAGTTTGCTGAGGTACCTATGAACCTGATGAAGAACGGCAAGGCTGCCTACATCATCACAGGTCAGTGGGCTAAGAAGGCTGCTGCTGAGGCTGAAAAGTTCGGTGAGGTAGTAAGAGTAGCTTCTTCGGCTGACAAGACCTTCTCTTACATTCCTGATTGTTCAGACCTCGATATTCCTGAGGACGCAGACTATGTTTACATCTGCGAGAACAATACTATTTACGGTACAAAGTACAAGACACTGCCTAACACAAAGGGCAAGGAGCTCGTTGCTGACGTATCAAGCTGCTTCCTGAGTGAGCCTATCGACGTTACAAAGTACGGCGTTGTATACGGTGGTGTTCAGAAGAACGTTGGTCCTGCAGGTGTACAGATCGTTATCGTTCGTGAGGATCTTATCGCTGACGGTCCTGCATTTGCTCAGACACCTTCCATGATGAACTGGAAGCTTCAGGCTGACAACGATTCACTTTACAACACACCTCCATGCTACGGCATCTATGTTTGCGGCAAGGTATTCAAGTGGATCAAGAAGATGGGCGGCCTTGAGGGAATGAAGGCTCACAATGAGAAGAAGGCTAAGATCCTTTATGACTTCCTTGATCAGTCCAAGCTGTTTAAGGGCACTGTAGTTCCCGAGGACAGATCTCTTATGAACGTTCCTTTCGTTACAGGCGACGAGGAGCTTGACAAGAAGTTCGTAGCTGAGGCTAAGGCTGCAGGTTTTGAGAACCTCAAGGGTCACAGAACTGTTGGCGGTATGAGAGCTTCTATCTACAATGCTATGCCTATCGAGGGCGTTGAGAAGCTTGTAGAGTTCATGAAGAAGTTCGAGGCTGAGAACGCATAATAAAGATTTAAGCAAAGCGCAGAACGTTAAACGGTCTGCGCTGTTGCCGATTTTGAATGATATTTTTGAAAAGGACTGATACTAATGTACAATATTCTTACAATGAATAAGATAGCTGCCTGCGGAACAGATAAGTTTGACAAGGCTGCTTACACTGTTACAGATGAGTGCGCTGAGCCTACCGCTATAATGGTTCGTTCGGCAAAGCTGCACGACTATGAGATGCCTGCAAGCCTTCTTGCTATTGCAAGAGCAGGTGCAGGTGTAAATAATATTCCTGTTGACAAGTGCGCTGAGCAGGGAATCGTTGTTTTCAACACTCCGGGTGCTAACGCTAACGCTGTTAAGGAGCTTGTTATCTGCGCATTGCTGCTTGCTTCAAGAAGAATTACCGAGGCTGCTGCATGGGCTAACTCCCTGAAGGGTACTGAGGACGCTCCCAAGACTGTTGAGGGCGGTAAGGCTAAGTTTGCAGGCCCTGAGATCTTCGGAAAGACACTCGGTGTTATCGGCCTCGGCGCTATCGGCGGAAAGGTTGCTAATGCTGCCGTTGCACTCGGCATGAAGGTTATCGGCTTTGACCCATACCTTTCAGACGCTGCTGCTAAGGCACTTGATTCTTCTGTTAAGATAGTTGACAGCAAGGACGAGATCTACAAGAACAGCGATTACATCACTCTGCACGTTCCTTATACTCCCGATGCTAAGAACTCCATCGGTGCTGAGCAGATCGCTATGATGAAGGACGGCGTTCGCATCATCAACGCTGCAAGAGGCGAGCTCGTTGACACACAGGCTGTTGTTGACGCTATCAAGGCAGGCAAGGTTGCTAAGTATGTTACCGACTTTGCTGATGATATCGGTCTTGGCGAGGAGAATGTTATCACACTTCCACATCTGGGTGCTTCCACTCCTGAGTCTGAGGACAACTGCGCTGTAATGGCTGCTGATGAGCTTATGGACTACATTGAGAGAGGAAAGATCAGAAACTCTGTATCGTTCCCGAATCTTGAGCTTGCAAAGACTGCTGACCAGCTGGTTTGCGTACTTCACAAGGCTGAGGTAAGCGCTGACGCTGTTAAGGCTGCTGCAGGCGCTGATGTCGTAAACGAGGCTACAGCAACCAAGAAGGCTTGGGGCTACACAATGCTCGACGTTAAGGGCGCAGCAAATGTTGACGCTATCAAGGCTGTTGACGGCGTTGTAGGTGTAAGAGTGCTCTGATAAAAGGCATAATAACAATAACAGACGAAGCTTGACCCAAAAGCTTCGTCTGTTTTTTTGTCTTCTTGTATTGCCTGCTCGGCACAGGAACTCAGGCATCCGGGCTGGGGAAGTCTACAAGCATAGTATCCTTCATAGACATATACTTATGATTGATCACCACGAGATGGTCAAGAAGGACTATACCGTACTCTTTGAGCTTATCTATAAGCTGACACGTACAGAGTATGTCCTGATTTGAGGGCATACAGGTATCGTTCGGGTGGTTATGGGCAAGTATCATATAGTTGCATTTACAATTCAGGGCGGTACGGACAAGCTCAAGTATATCAAGATTTGCCCTGTAGAAGTCGCCCCTTGCAACAATCTCTATTTTTATAATGTCCATTGCACCGTTTAGAAGCACTGCCCTGACCATTTCTCTCGGCTCCCATAGGAAGCCGCGCATTATATAGTCATACAGAGCCTCTTTATTGTCATAGGAAAGCTTTTCTGCGTTTTTCTGAAAGATATATGCGATCATTTTCTTCAGAAAATTCAGGCTCACGGCGGTGCTGTGGCTGATACCCTCGACGCTTTCAAGCTCCTCGACCTCTGCTCCGAGTATCTCTTCTATAGAATGAAACCTGGTCATAAGCGCATGAGCAAGCTCATTGGTGTTCTTTCTCGGGATATAGGGGTAGAGAAGCATTTCAACAACTTCGTGCTCAGAGAATGAGGCAAGCTCTCCTGCTTTTTCAAAGCGCTCTCTCATTCGGTTCCTGTGCCCCGAGTGGGCATTGTTTTCCTTATCCTTTTCAAGCTCTTTATCCATGTTAAACTCCTGTCTATGTTTACGAAAAGAGCAGGTTTTTTCAGGACCTGCTCTTTAGTTTATCTTCTTGATGTCTGCTTCTTTGCGGAAGCCTTCTTGCTTGCCTTTGAGCTCTTGGCTCTGTGGTTTTTCCATGTAACCCAGAGTGTAGGAGCAATGCAGTTCGATGAGTAAACACCTGCGATCATACCGATTATCAGCGGGAATGCAAAGCTGATGATCGAGCTTACTCCGCAGATAACGCATACGATACATACTGTTGCCATTGCAAGAACCGTAGTAACAGTCGTGTGGATCGAACGTCCGAGGGTCTGTGTAACCGAGAGGTTCACAAGCTGGTCAAGTGTCAGCTTCTTGCCGAGGATTCTCTCATTCTCTCTGATACGGTCATAAATAATGATCGTAGCGTTGATGGAGTATCCGAGGATAGTAAGCATAACTGCCATAAAGTTCGCACTGATGTCGAAACGGCAGATAACGAAACAGCCGTAAACCATGCACATATCGTGGAACAGCGCAACTACCGAGAACACACCTGCGGAAAGACCGCCGATATTTCTGAATCTGAATGCGATGTAAATAATCGTGATGACCATTGCGAACAGGCAGGCAACCAGACACTTAAAGAAGAAGTTCATACCGTTTGAAGCTTCAACGTCGTTTGTTTCAAATACCTCAATATTGTTGTCTGCAAACTTCTCTGCAAGGGCATTCTTTAGCTTTGTCTGCTTGTCATCGCTGATACCCTTAGAGGAGGAGAAGGAGATCTTTACAGTCTTGCTGTTTGACTGGGAGTCCTCTCCCTTTGTAACTGTAGCGTCCATATTAAGGGTGTCCTTAACGACGTCATTTACATCATCTGCCGAGATATCACCCTCATAGGTATAGGTGAGGATCGTTCCGCCCTTGAACTCAATTGCGACCTTAGGCTTGATAGTCAGGGACAGCACTATGAACAATGCGATAAGGGCCAGCGAAATGCCGTAGAATATCTTCTTTTTGCCGACCACGTTCAGAACTTTCTTTCCGTTTATGATCTTGGGATCGTTCTGTTCTGTATTTTCAGCCGCAAGTGTCTGATTCTGATTCTTTTCACTCATATCACACACCTCCGTAAAGCTTTCTGTTCTTAAAGCACTTGAATTTCGACAGAGACGAAAGCATCAGTCTCGAGCAGAAGATACCGAATACGAAGTTAAGTGCGATACCTACGAGCAGTGTATAACCGAGGGAGTAAATTGTTCCTGCGGTGGTTGCTCCGAATGCTGCAAACAGAGGGCTGAGAACAGTTCCGAAGAGGCTGTCTGTCGGACCGAAGGCGCCCATCAGGATAACAGCTACGAACACAACGGTGATGTTTCCGTCGAATACGGCAGCCCATGCTCTCTTATAGCCGAGCTCGATAGCGCCGTTAAGGCTCTTGCCGTTTCTGAGCTCTTCCTTAATTCTCTCATAAGTTACAACGTTCGCATCGACGCCCATTCCGACCGCAAGTATGATACCTGCGATACCGGGTATCGTAAGTGTGAAGCTGTTGAGGTTTCCGAAGAAGCCTGTGATGCAGGCGATAGTGCCGACTACCTGTCCGAACAGGGAGATCGCTGCAACAAAGCCCGGAAGCTTATAAATGATTATCATATAAAGAGCGATAATTCCGAATGCGATAACACCTGCAAGGAGCATTGCGCTCTTTGCGCCCTCACCGAGAGTAGGTGAGATGATGTTTGTGCTTGTAGTAACAAGCTTGAAGGGGATAGAGCCTGCGTTGATCTTGTCAGCAAGGCTCTTTGCGGATTCGTAAGTGAAGTTACCTTCGATAACGCACTTTCCGTCAGTGATAGCGGAGTTTACGTTCGGAGCTGAAATACAGTTCTCGTCCATCCAGATAGAGATGCTGCCGTTTCCTGCAAGCTCTGTAGTAGCTGCTGCAAAGGACTCCTTGCCGCTTTCTTTAAGGGTAAGGCTTACAAGGTACTCGATGTTTCCTGTGGACTCGTTCTGTCTTTGAACTGCCTCAGCCTTCTTTACATCGTTACCTGTAAGAACTTCCTCGCCTGTCTCCTCAGTACCCTTTCTGAAGGTAAGCTGAGCTGTCTCGCCAAGCTCCGATACAGCGGACTCAGGGTCGAAATCGACCTCATCGGCCTGCCACGGGAACGAAACTATTACCTTATGATTGTTGTAGTCAACATATACCTCACTGTCAGTGACGTTCATGCTGACAAGTCTCTGCTCGATAACGGCCTTTGCGGCGTCCATTTCGTCTTTTTTAGCCTTATAGCCGTCAGCAGGCTGGAATGTTGCGTTTACGCCTCCCTGAATGTCTATACCCCAGCGGATAGTGTCAACGCCCTTGATGTAATCCGTCTTTATATCACCGTAGTATGTATGCACACCTGCAAAGGTCAGGTAAGCGAAAGCCGCAATGCACAGTACCACAATAAAAAAGACGGGCTTTTTTACTTTTCGCACTTTTTATCCTCCTATATCCTCAGGCGAAACCGCCCCGTTTTTCTTACGGGCATAGTTCGCCCCTAAAAATCACATTCACTTTATAATTATATTACTTTTGCGTCAAATTGTCAATAGCTGAGGGGCTATTTTTTCAAAAATAGCCGTATTTTCCATAGCTTGTGCCTGAATTTAAAACCGAACTCAATCAGTTGTGCCTGCTCCGTCACGGAAGATATAGTCTGCGCACTTTTTCATATCCTCATCATCGGGATAATTGCCGTTTATGCAGGCAGCCGTGTGAAAGCCCGCCGAGCCTGCCGCCCGTATTCCCTCAATGATGTCCTCGTAGACTATGCAGTTCTCGGGGGCGAGCCCCAGCTCTTCGGCGGCTTTGAGGTACACATCGGGAAAGCCCTTGCCCCTTTTGACCTTCTCCGTAGTCACAAAAGCGGAGAAAAACCCGTAAATGCCCGTTCTTTCAAGCACGGGAGTATAAAGCTGGGGTGAAGAGGCAGTAGCGAGAGCCAGCAGCCTTCCGCTTTTATGAAGTTCTGCAAGATAGTCATAAATGCCCTCATAAAGCTCAATAACGTGGGAATACTGATACAGTGCCATATCGAACCACTCATTCTTGATGCTGTCAGTATCATCGGGCAGGGAAAAACGCTCCTTTGTGTACGCCGCCGCCTGATCGAAATTCATGACGGACAGAGCCTTTGAGTAGTCCTCGGGGACCGCTATTCCCCTTTTGCCGAGAAATTGTATATCTACATCATTCCAGACGTGATTTGATTTTATCAGTGTTCCGTCAAGGTCAAAAATGTGGCCTTTGAAGCTTTTGATGTCAGGCATATGCGTTCTCCTTTATAATAGTAACAGTAGAATTATATCACAGAGTGCGCTGTTTTTCAAGTTCAGTGACGGTTTTGAAGACGGTTTGTTACTTGTGTACAAAAAATTGAACTGTAAAACGTTGAAAATTTCATTGACATTATTCGGCGAATATGTTAGAATGTATTTGTGTCGGTTTGTGTCGGCGCGAACTTAAACGTTTTCGCAAACACGGCCGTAATATGAGGTTATATGAAAATCTAGCGAATGGAGTCTTGACGTTGGTTTTTGCGGATCTGTTTTTTATCTATTTCTTTTTGCCGGTCTGTCTGATATGCTATTTTATAACGAAGAACCCGAGGTTCAGAAATGCTGTTCTTATCGTGTTCTCGCTGATATTTTACGCATGGGGCGAGCCTGTATGGGTGTCAATACTTATAGTATCGTCGCTTGTGGACTATGTAAACGGTATTGTCATAGACAAGCATCGGGATAAATGGCAGGCAAAGGCAGCGGTTGCATGGTCGCTGATATTCAATCTGGGTATACTGATAGGCTTCAAGTACACAGGCTTTATCGTTGAGAATATAAATGCGGTTGCGGGCACAAAGATTCATGTTCCGCATATTGCACTTCCGATAGGAATTTCGTTCTATACGTTCCAGACTATCTCCTACACGGTAGACTGCTACTGGGGCAATGTAAAAACACAGAAAAACTTCTTCCGCTTTCTTATGTATGTATCTCTGTTTCCTCAGCTCGTTGCAGGACCGATCGTTCGTTACTCGGTCATCGGTGATGAGATCGACAACAGAAGAACTACCGTCAAGGATTTCTCTGACGGTATGTCAAGAATCATTTTAGGCCTTGGAAAGAAAGTAATAATCGCTAACAATATAAGCACAATAGTAACAGCGCTCTTCGGAGAGGCTGATAATAAATACAGCGGTATTTTCTCGCTGTCCGTGTTCGGCACATGGTACGGAGCTGTGCTGGTAGGTCTTTGGTACTACTTTGACTTCTCGGGCTATTCGGATATAGCTATCGGTCTTGGAAGGCTTTTCGGCTTCCACTTTGATGAGAACTTCAAGTACCCGTTTATATGCAAGAGCATATCTGAGTTCTGGCAGAGGTGGCACATCTCGCTGAGCTCATTCTTCCGTGACTATCTGCTTTATCTGCCTATCTTCGGAAAGAGAAGAAAGTACGGCGGACTGTTCCTTGTATGGTTCTGCACAGGTCTCTGGCACGGAGCAAGCTGGAACTTCATTATATGGGGACTTTACTACGGACTGTTCATCTTCATGGAAATGAAGATAGGAAAGAAGAGAATGAAGGCTCTTGCGCCGTGGAAGGCTCACCTTTATACAAAGGTAGTTATTTTCTTAGGCTTCGGAATTTTCTACTTCGAGAACTTCAAGGCGCTGGGTGCATTCTTCAAGGGACTTGTAGGTCTCAACGGCGGCGGTCTTACCGACCCTGTTACCCAGAACCTGTTTATGAGAAATATCTGGCTGTTCCTTGTGGCAATTATTTTCACCACACCGATACTTCCGAAGATCAGAGAGGCAGCTACAAAGGCACCAAGCTCGGACTACTTTATCAGAGTGTGCTCAACAGTATGCAATGTCGGTATACTGCTTGTGAGCTCGATACTCCTTATTAATACTACGAACAATCCGTTCCTTTATTTCAGATTCTGACGAAAAGAGGGCAGTTGATATATGGATAACAATAGAGGGAGCAAGGGCTCTCCCATGAATGACCCTCGTGCTCTTATGGAGCAGTATCAGAGGTCTCTTGCTGAGGTCGAGTATGATGACGGCAGGACGGAGAGGATCATAAAGCAGATAAAAGAGAAGAACAGAAGACGCGGTCAGAGTATATGGACAGAAGACCCTGTGCTCAAGCCTGAAAAAAGCGTCTGGATAGATGAAAACAGCGAAGAGCCAACAAAGCAGATGCCGAAGCAGAACTCTCAGCATACGGTTTCTTCTCAGAAGATGTATAAGAAAAAGCGTGAGGCTGAAAAGAGCGTTCCTGCTGACGATTTGCTTATGTCAGTGCGTGTGGCTTCCGAGCACAATGCGGAGCAGACTGCTTCGAGACGTCAGGAAGAGAAGAAGAACGCAAAGGCTGACAGAAAGCTCATTGATAAATCCAGAACCAATCTGACTATGGAGGTGTCGGGAAACGGCAGCTCCACTATCAGGAGCTCGGGCAAGCAGACAGTGAAGCTCAATATGGGCGCTGCAAGAGCGCAGGCTGAGCCTCAGCCTGTATATGAAGAGCAACAGCCTGCCGTGAAGGCTGTTCGGGAGGAGACTGTAAGCGCTGCCGAGGAGGCACCTGTTCAGAAGGTTAAAGAGAGTGCAGCTCAGGAGAATGAGCTTCTGCCGTTCCTGTCAGCACCTGATACAAGAAAAGAGCCTGTCCGCCGTGAGAAGCCTGAGGCAGCAGTGCAGCAGCCTTCTCAGCAGAAGGCAAGCAAAGCTCCGTTTGAGGCTGCTAAGGTAGAGATAACAGAGAAGGATTACGAGAGCGATCTCGAAAAATATGAGAGACTGAGGGAAAAGACCCTTAAAAAGCAGAAGGAAAGAGCAAGGCTCTCAAAGAACGGAAGAAATGACTTTGAGTTCTCCTTCGTGAATGCGGCAGTGTGCCTGACAGTTATGTTCTGTATAGCTATCGCACTGGTGGTTATGAAGAGAGAAAGCGGCTTTATAAACTCCGAGAACAGAAACCTTGCGACCTTCCCTAAGTTCTCGATAAGCTCATGGTTCAAGGGTGACTTCGCTAAGGGCGTTACCGAGTACTATACCGATACGATTCCTTACCGTGAGGAGATCAAGAAGGCAGCGGCTAAGCTCCGTGATTACACAGGTATCAAGAGCGATGTTACAGTCAAGGGTAAGCTCAAGACCGTCAAGAAGGAGAAGCTTGACGAGGAGAAGGTAGCTCAGACAACTACGGTTACTGCATTTACAGGCAAGGTGACTACTACCACCACTCAGAAGGGCGAGACTACCACTACCACAACTACAAAGAAGACCGAAAAGGAAGAAATAGTTGAAGTTCCTGACAATATGGACGATGTAAACTGGGAGGGCAATGTTATAGTTGTCGGCTCAGGCAAGAATGTAAGGGCAGTTGACGCTTACTACGGCTCGTTTGAGATAGGCGAGCAGTACGCTGAGGTTGTAAACAAGTGGAAGGCTGACCTCGGAGATCAGGTCAATGTTTATAATATGACGATACCTACTGCGTCGGCTTATTATCTGCCCGAGAAGTTCCAGGAGAACGTTTCCGATCAGAAGGATAATATCGTTAATATCGACGCTAACCTCAAGGGCGTTATCGGCGTTGAGATATATGATACGCTCGATGACCATAAGAAGGAGTATATCTATTCAAGAACTGACCACCACTGGCAGCCGCTCGGCGCTTACTACGCTATGAAGGTGTTTGCAAAGCAGGCAGGAATAGATTATCCCGAGCTTTCGACCTATGATGAGTGGAAGATAGAGAACTTTGTCGGAACGATGTATGCGTACTCGGATTATGATCCTCAGATCGCTGCAAATCCTGATACGTTCATCTATTATAAGCCTGACAATGAGTACAAGGTGACCTACTACGACACCTCGTTCCAGAACCCGAATACGAATGACGGTCTGTTCTTCGATTATGCAGAGGGTGTAAACTGCTACTCGGCTATACTGAACGTGGACAGCGAGATCGCTGAGATCGAGACTGACTGCGATAACGGAAGAACTCTCGTTATCTTTAAGGACAGCTTCGGAAATGCAACAGTTCCGTTCCTGACACACGGCTTCTCGAAGATCTATGTCTGCGATTTCAGATATTTCGATATCAATGCTATCGACTTCTGTAAGCAGGTCGGCTGTACTGACCTCCTGTTTGCGATCTCGATAACTTCGGCTTCGACTGACTTTAAGATCGACCAGCTCAATAATATCAGAATACAGTAAATGAACTGCAGTCCCTGCCTTCCTGACAGGGGCTGCTGAGTATATACCGAATCATTATATCCTTGGGAGATGTCAGTATGAAAGAACTGCAATGGCCGATAGACTGCGGTCTTATAATGAAAAAGAAAAAATCGCTGAAGCGTCAGCTTCTGGCAGACGGAACAAGCAGGATAAAGAAAAAAATTGCCGTACTGGGCGGCTCTACCACTGACGATGTGGTAACTATGCTGGAGTTGTTTTTGCTTGACCGAGGCATAGAACCCGAGTTCTGGCAGTCGGAATATGCCTGCTACTGGCAGGACGGTGTGTTCGGGAACCCCGAGCTTGACGAATTCAAGCCCGATGTAATCTATATACACACAAGCCTCAGAAACTTGGAAAACCGCCCGACCCCAACCATGACCTACGAGCAGGTGCAGGCAAACTTTGAGGCTGAGCTTAACCGCTGGGAGCAGCTCTGGAACGCACTGGAGCAGAGGTTCGGCTGTCCTGTTATACAGAACAACTTTGAGCAGCCCGATTTCCGCCTTATGGGAAGCTACGAGGCAAGCGACCGCAGGGGTCTTATCAACTTCCTGACGAGAATGAACCTTGCATTCTATGACGCTTCCGAAAAGAGACAGAACCTTTATATAAACGATATAAACTGGCTGGCATCGGCGATCGGACTTGAGAAATTCAGTGACCCGCAGTTCTGGTACCTTTACAAATACTTTGTAAGCGTACCCGTTATCCCTGAGTTCAGCTTACAGCTTTCTGCGGTGATAGGCTCGCTCTTCGGCAGGAACAGAAAGGCTCTTGCTCTCGACCTTGACAACACGCTCTGGGGCGGGGTTGTAGGTGATGACGGCGCAGACAAGCTCACTATCGGTCAGGAAAATGCCGAGGCTATGGCTTATTACGAGTTCCAGCAGTATATAAAGTCTCACAAGGATATAGGTGTTATACTGACGGTGGCTTCCAAGAATGACGAGGAGAACGCTATAGCAGGCCTTGAACACCCCGAGGGTGCTCTCAGACCCGACGATTTTATCAGCATTAAGGCTAACTGGGACCCAAAGGACAGGAACATCTGTCAGTCGGCTTCCGACATCGGAATACTGCCCGACTCCTTCGTTTTCGTTGATGATAATCCTGCCGAGAGGGCACTTGTGGGGGCACAGATAGCAGGTATTGCTGTTCCCGAAATGAACGAGGTATCGCAGTATATCAGAACGCTTGACCGAAACCGTTATTTTGAAGTTACCTCTCTTTCGGCTGATGACCTTAAACGAAACGAAATGTACAAGGCAAATGCAGAGAGACAGAAGCTTCAGTCGGGCTTTGAGAGCTATAATGACTACCTTCTGAGCTTAGAGATGAAGGCGAGGATCACCGATTTTGAGCCTGCCTATATCGACCGTGTGGCTCAGCTTACGAACAAGAGCAATCAGTTCAATGTAACTACGAGGAGATACAGCTCGGCACAGATAACCGAGATAACGGAGTCTGACAAATACATTCGTCTTTGCGGAAAGCTGACGGACAAGTTCGGAGAGAACGGAGTAGTTTCGGTAGTGTTCGGTGAGATAAAGGGAAAGGAGCTCCACGTTGATGTGTGGCTGATGTCATGCAGAGTGCTTAAAAGAAGCATGGAGCAGGCTATGCTTGACGAGCTGGTAAGGCGATGCCGTGAGAAAGGTATAGAGAAGATAGTAGGCTACTATTTCCCGACGGCAAAGAATAAAATGGTCGCAGAGCTGTTTGATACCTTCGGCTTTGATAAGATCAGCGAATCCGAGGACGGCAGTAAGGTGTATGAGCTCCCGACAGAGGGCTATGAAAATCAGAATCATGTTATCGCAGTAAATATATAGTGGAGCCGAGAAAGAGCGTATCTGCTTTCCTTTTTGCCAAGGAGTTAAAAAAAGTGCTCGGCAGGGAAAACCCTGCAGTGCTCGCCGCACGGCTAATACGCGTCGTAGTTTTGCTTGAAGCTGTTCTTGCCTTGACCGCAAAGAAACAAAGTGCAAGCTAA
>CAMMYU010000081.1:0-4376 GCA_946528545.1 uncultured Ruminococcus sp. | reverse complement strand
TACGACAGTATTCCTGCGGTAAATTTAGGCAATCTGACGAAAAATCTGACTGCGTATCTGGCATACAATGGTTGTGCGGTGTTGCCTTAATATATATTTATATTATATCACTTTTATTAAGCAAATGCAAATATTTCGTTTTGATTTAAGTGTATAGCTAAAGATAGGGGAAAAGTTTGTGCAAAATGCCAAAGCAATACATTTGCATTTTTTTTGAATATGATGTATAATATAATAGTATATTTGTGAATAGAAAAGGAAGATGTTAATGCTGTATAATGTGCTTATGGATGTCGGCGGAACATTTGCTCATTTTGTGATTGCTGCCTGTACATTTATTATATCGTTTCTGTCGATTCTGTATTTCAGAAACATTCTGCCGAAGGATCATGGCAGGGAATTTGCTGTAAACGGTGCGCTATCTCAGGGCAAGGCAAGAGGCGCCGGTATTATATTTGTAACAACATTTACACTTTGTACAGCTTTGTTTGTTCCGCTTAGTTTTGAGAATATTCTTTATCTTGTATTTATTTATGGTGCTATGGTAAGCGGATATCTTGACGATGCTTCCGAAGTTCCTTGGGGAGAGCTGAAAAAAGGTTTGATTGATTTTGTGATCGCTCTTGGCTCTTCAATTACTTATTATGTCTATAACGGCTCGAAGATAAGGCTTTTCCTGTTTGATACTACGTTCAGGATCCCAATGGTGATTTTTATTATTCTTGGTGCGGTTCTTGTCTGGACTGCTATCAACGTAACCAATTGCACCGATGGTGTTGACGGCCTTTGTGCAACTCTTGTTATGATAGTTATGGCATTCCTGCTGTATTCAGGCTTGTTTAAGTCAGGCGACAGGGTAATGCTTCTGATTATGATGATAACGCTTGGAGCATATTTATGGTTTAACTGCTCTCCAAGCCTGATACTTATGGGTGATGCGGGCTCTCGTGCGCTTGGTGTTTTCCTTGCGATTATGTTTATGAAGTCAACTGCGCCGTTTTCATTTATTCCTTTTGCAATTGTAATTATTCTCGACGGCGGCCTTGGTCTTCTTAAAGTTTCGCTTATTCGTTTCTTGAAGCTTAAAGATTTTATGAAGAATATCAGAACACCTCTTCATGACCATGCAAGAAAGAATAAGGGCTGGTCAGATACTCAGGTAGTTATGAGGTTTTCACTTATTCAGATACTTTGTTCTGTACTCTATCTATCATTTATAAGATAAGAATCAGAAAATTTTTTCGGAGTTGATCTAAATTAAAAAGAAATTGAACTATGTGCTTGATGTTCTTCTCGTCATAGTTATCGGCTTTCTGACTTTTAGACTGCTTTTTAAAGACGAGGAGCTTTCGGACATAATCAAGCTTGTTAAAAAGGCTGAGACAGGCTGGCTCATAGTTGGAGTGTTCTGCGTATTTTTCTTTGTAGCCGGAGAATCTGTTATTATCAGATATATGCTCAGGCTCTTTAAGGTTCATATACCGTTTCCAAGATGCTTGAAGTATTCGTTTATCGGCTTTTTCTTTAGCTGTATTACACCGTCAGCATCGGGCGGACAGCCTGCTCAGATGTACTACATGAAAAAAGACGGTATTAAGCTTGGACATTCTACTTTGATAATGCTTGTTGTTACAATAGCATATAAATCAGTACTTGTACTTTTAGGTTTGTTTTTTATAATTTTTCATTACGGCTATATAATGTCTCATGTAGGGGATCTATGGTGGCTTCTGCTGATAGGCTTTTTGCTGAATCTTGCATATATTTTGGGTTTGATGTTTATTCTTGCAAGACCTTTATGGGCTAAAAATGCTGCCAGAAAGCTTATCAGGCTTCTGATACGTATCAGAGTATTAAAGAAGAAAAATTATGAGAGATACGTTAAGAAGATAAATCGTGTATGCGACACCTATATGATCGGTGCTGATTATATAAAGCACAATGTTAAGGCAGTGCTGAAAATTTTTCTGATAACACTTATTCAGAGAGCATTTCTTCTTTCAGTTACATGGATAGTATTCAGGTCGTATGGGCTGTCAGGAACAAGCTTCTTTGATATAATTGCTATTCAGACTATTATAGGCATTACTGTTGAGATGCTTCCGCTGCCCGGTGCTGCGGGTATTACAGAAGCTTGCTTCTCTATGATGTTTGTCGGTGTTTTCCCTGATAAGCTTTTGAAGCCTGCTTTGCTGCTCAGCAGAGGTTTAAGCTTCTATGTATTGCTTATTATGAGTGCAGTTGTTACTCTTGGCGCTCATATTATTCTGTTAAGGAAAGATAAAAGGTCGGCATCTGTCGGCTGAAAGGAAAGGATATAGAAATATGATAGGATTTTACAATTACACGGTCATTCTGACCTATCTGAGCCTTTGTTCTGCAGTGTTTGGAATAACTCAGGTTTTTGAAGGACGTGAACCGATCGCTATACTTTGTCTTCTGATCTCAGGTATCTGTGATCTGTTTGACGGCAAAGTAGCCAGACATAAAAAAGACAGAACTGGTCAGGAGAAAATCTTCGGAATTCAGATAGATTCATTGGCAGATCTTGTATGCTTTGGTGTCCTGCCTGCCTGCATAGGCTATAATCTTGGCTTTAACTATGGTTTGGGTATTGTTTCTTCCATTCTTATAGTTCTTTGCGGTCTTATCAGACTTGGCTACTTTAATGTAATGGAAGAAGAGCGCCAGCGCAATTCTTCGGAGAACAGGAAAGAGTATCAGGGCTTACCTATTACTACGTCTTCTATTATTCTTCCGCTTTTGTTCCTCGGAAAGCATAATATCCCCGGTCATGCATATCCGTATGTGTTCCAGATCTTTATGATAATTCTTGCCGTGCTGTTTGTTCTGGATATAAAGGTGAAGAAGCTGTCTGCAAAGAGTATTTTTATAATGTTTACACTTGCGGCACTGGTTATTCTCGGACTATGGAAGTTTACACCTAAACACTGATTATAGCTGAAAGGACTGATACTATGAAATACCGTGACAGAATGGGCAGAGAGTATATTAAAACAACTACACAGGATCAGTTTCTGGACACAGTATATAAAAGTGCGCCCGGAAGACTGCTTATGAAATTCCTTTCCTTGTCAGTCTTTTCTAAGGCAGCGCATCTTGTGTTGTCATCAAAACTATCTGTACCTTTTATTTTTGATTTTGCTCAGAAGCATCACATTGATATGTTCGACTATGAGGACAGAATGTATACATCATTTAATGATTTCTTTACAAGAAAGATAAAGGCAGGAAGACGCTTTATAACCAAAGATGACAGAATGCTCATTTGTCCGTCTGACGGAAAAGTTTCGGCTTATGAGATTGCAGACTCGGATACTTTTATAATAAAGAATTCGGTCTATACGGTTGAATCTCTTCTCAGAGATAAGAAGCTTGCCAAGCGTTTCTGCGGCGGATACGCAGTAATTATCAGACTGACCCCTGATAATTATCATCGCTATGTTTTCCCTGCAAACGGAATTAAAAGCCATGACAGAGAGATAAAGGGGTCGCTTCATACAGTAAATTCGGTAATCAATAATTATATACCAGTCTATAAAGAGAACACAAGAACCTATTGCATGATAAGAACTGAAAAGTTTGGCGATATCATTCAGATGGAAGTCGGTGCGATGATGGTTGGTAGAATCACCAATACCTTTAAGTACGGCAGAAGAACTGTGTACAGAGGAGAAGAAAAGGGGTATTTTGAGTTTGGTGGTTCGACGATAGTGCTTCTTCTTGAAAAGGATAAGGTTTCTTTGGCTCAGGACCTTCTAAAAAATACACGAGAGGGCTTTGAAACTGAGCTTTTACAGGGTGCGGTCATTGGTGAGAGCCGTATATAATTTATAAGGGGTTTTGTTAATGTACATATTGAACTATGAAACGTTCGATGCTGAAAATACATATATAGGAAATGATCTTGGAGTAACCTGTTTTGATGGTAAGACTGTTTTTAAGACGTGGTCTCCGATAGCTACAGCAGTATATCTTAATCTTTATCTTGATGGTGAGGGCGATAACCGTTCCGAGTCACTGCCTATGGAAAAAAATGATAGTGGCGTCTGGGCGGTAGAGCTTATGCATGATTGTATAGGTATGTTTTATACCTATACTTTTGAGTTTGACCATAAAACCAGATATGAGACAATAGATATATATGCAAAGGCCTGCGGTGTAAACGGAAACCGCGGTGCTATAGTTGACTTTAAGAAAACCAATCCGATAGGCTGGGAAAAGGTTAAAAGACCCAAGTGCAAAAATGCTTGTGATGCTGTAATTTACGAGTGTCATGTCAGGGATTTTTCTATTGACCCAAGCTCGGGAGTTAAGCCTGAACACAGAGGCAAGTTTTTGGGCTTTACAGATAC
>CAMMYU010000080.1:0-3949 GCA_946528545.1 uncultured Ruminococcus sp. | reverse complement strand
GTATATCCTCTTCTGTTCATCGCCCTTTCCCACCCTGTCATTGAGGTCAATGACACTGTGCTTTCCCTTTGCGGTGTAGAGCACCTGTATCTCCTTGCGGGTCTTTATGTATCTCTCGAAGAGCTGAAAGCACTCCTCCAGCCCCTGAGTTTTTTTCAGTCCGTAGTATAACGATTCCAGAAAGGCCTTTAGGGTTATGTCCTTCAGCACGAGGAATGAAAGCTCTCTGCTGTTGTCATCGCCGAATTCAAACCTTGCGGAGATCATTATCTCATTGTTTTTCATACTTCTGTTCCTTTGATATCATTTTTGAATGCGGAGAGAACGCTGTCCTGAAGACCTTTCAGGTCCATGGACTTTATCTTCTCCGTCTTTGAGATTATGCTTTCCTGAAGGGCGGATGTGTCCCTCTTTTCAAAGCCTGCCATGAAGTTGAGCTTGCTGAAGTCCAGTCTGTCGCCGCTGATTATCTCAGGCTTTCTTATCTCAGCCTTTACCTCGGGCATAGCCTTTACGCTGAACTCGTGCTTTACGGGGCTGACATTGACGCTGAGCCTTATCTCGGGCATCTCGGGAGCATTGAAGCTTCCTATCTTCACCTCGGGACGGCTGCTCTTGACGAGATTCGGAGCCTTTATCTCAGGCATCTCGAACTCTGCGCTCTTTATCTCGGGCACAGCCTTTTTGCTGACCTTGGCACTTACCTCGGGCTTGTGGAAGTCCACAAGCTTCAGTGCGGGCATAGTCTCCGGCATATCCAGCTCTGCCCTGACTGCCTTAGCCTCAAAGCTGCTGAGCTTCGGAGCTGCCGCGGTCACTGTTTTCAGCTCGGGACGGCTGAGTGCAGGCATTGCAAAGCGTCTGCCGTCGTACTTCCTGACGGGACGGCGCTCCAGCTTGGGCGCACTGAGCGCAGCCAGTCTGAATTCTGCCGCAGGAACTGCTGCCTTTGCAGGCACACTGAGTTTTACGGCTGATCTCTCGGGCATGGTGACTGCCGACGAGAATACAGACGCCTTTTCAGGCATACTGATCTTTACAGCCGCTCTCTCGGGCATGGTGACAGCTGATGAGAATACCGAAGCTCTTGCAGGCATATCAAGCTGAACAGCTGACAGCGCAGGCTTCGCAAATTCTCTTGCGGTCATGGGGGCGATACTTGTCTTTTTCAGCTCGGGGACCTTTCTTTCAGGGGCTGCAAAGCTCCTGATATCGAATTCAGCCACGGGCTTCTTGGTAAGCTCTGCCTTTCTCTCAGCCACTGAGGAGTCAAAGCTTCTCTGTGCGAAGGCACGGATGGCTTTCTTGGAAATACTGATATTTCTTGTATCAAGCCTGCCTGCGGAAGATGCCTTTTCAGCGAGACTGCCGCCCAGCTCCTTGTTGAGACCTGCACGGTCCATGATATGAGCTGTTGCCTTGATAAAGCCTGTGATATCGGTCTTTGAGATGGTCCTTGCCGCATAAAGCTCCGTATCCGGTACCTTAGCCGCCGTCTTTTTAAGTTCTATCCTGCCTATTCCCTTATTCTCAAAGGGAGCAAGTTCGGGAGAGCTTATTTCTCCGATAGGGCGGAGAGACGGTGTGAACTTCTTTATTTCAGCACTCTCCATCTTTTCTACCTGCTCAACGAAAGCGAGACGCTCCTTATAGAGTCTGAGCTCCTTCTCGTAAACCTCAAGCTGCTTCTCCGTCATGAAAAGCTTTTCTTCTTCACTCAGTATTTTAAAAGCCATGTTCTACCTCCGAAAACGTAATAAGTGCAGCCCCGTGATCCATAGTGGTACGAGGCTGCACATACGGATCTCTTAGCCGCTGATGCTTGCTGCGATCTGAGCGTCAACATCCTCGAACTGCTGTCTGTTCTGCTCGAGGAGATCTGCCATACCCTTGATAGCCTCTGAAAGGCTCTCTGCTGTAAAGCTCTTGATGTCGCCATCGATAAGGGTCTGGAATGCGTCCTTAGCTTCGCCCTCCATGTCAGCGATAGCACTTGTAAGTGCGCTGATAAGAGCGTCGCCTGCTTCCTGATAAGCCTGTGAAATGCTGTTGAGTTCCTCAACTGCGCTTGCTACTGCTTCATTAACTATTCTGCAACCTGCCATTTTTAATTACCTCCTTGATTAGTTACCTTCGCCGCTGCTGCTGTTCTGTGTTCCGAGCTGATCATCAAGACCGTCGCCGTCCTTCGGGATAGCGTCGTTGATACCGTTGATGATGTTTCTGAGAAGCTCGATGATGTCCTTTACAGACTGACCTGTAACAGGCTCGATAGATGATGTATAGAAGGTCTCAAATCCTGTTGCAGCGCTTCCGCTGAAGCTGCCGGGGATAAGATTGCTAACTACTGTGTCGAGTCTTGTGTAGAGATTATCTGTTGCTGACTCATACTCCTCAACTGCACTCAGTGCAGCAGAGATCATCTCTGGTGTGATGTTGACTGTGCCGGTACTTCCCATTGCCATAATTTTTTCCTCCTGTTAATTAAAAATTGATGCTTTCTACAAGCTCATCATATTTGTCGAACACTCTCTGATAATATGGTGTCGATATGATATCGTCGAGTGTCCTTGACATCTGGTCTATCACGAGAATAAGGTCGTCGATCGGCTGTATGAGAACATCTTCCGCCGTTATCTCGATCTCGTGACCTGCGGGCGTGTCAAGCGCTGTGGTGATGTCACTGTACATCTGCTGCAGCTTTTCCTTTAATGCTTCCGCCCTTGTTTTCAGTCCAGCCATACCTTCAGCTGCATCACTAAAGGCATCACTGTTCAGTTTGATATCCTGATCCAAGCTCAATAATTACTCACCTCCGCCTTTCGCCTCCTTGATCTTCTCAAGGAAAGACTTCCTTATTTCAGGTGTAAGCAAATTACAAAGCTGCTCTGCCTCCCCGTACTCTCCTATATCGGTGTAGCACTGTATACGGAATGTTACAGCAGCTATATCGGCGGGATCCTTGATCATAGCATTTCTGAAGAACTTAATGACCTCCTCATACTTCTGCTTGTGATCCTCGGTGCCGAGCTTCATGCAGGCATTTGCCTCGCTGTAGATTCCTATATATTTGTTGTGAGTGCTTTCGCTGCTCTGTAATTTTCTTGCATAATCAATGACTCTCCTGAAGTCGCTCTTCAGAGTATAAGCTCCGACATAGAGTCTGTTGATCTGATCGATGTTATCGGGAGTAAGCTCATACTTTTCATTCTCGTCAAGCTTGTACTCCTCCTCGGTGCTGCCGTTCTCGGTGTCCTCAAGAACGGTGAGGTAATCTCTCTGACCGTCCTCATCGGGCTCGATGCTCTCGGCAAGCTCCTCAAGGCCGTATTCTCCCAGTTCGTTCTCGATGCGGATCCTGTCGTTCTCGATCATCTCCTCAATGTCGTATTCAGTGAGGGGGATCTCGCCGTGATCCTCGGGAACTATCTCAAAGCCGAGATTGTATGAGGATACAGGGTTAAGTGCAGCATTCAGACACGCAATGGTCCTGTCTGCGTCCTCAAGCTGTAACCACAGCTCAGCCGAGCTTATGTATGTCTCAGTTACCTCCTTGACAGAGGGCTTGAGAGTTTTCATTGCCTTGACAAGAAGCGCGAGAGCCTTCTTCATATGATCCCTGTTCTTGTCATTTCCATAGTTCTGGAGCTCAAATGTAACGCAGTCCATGTAATAGTCCATAGAAGGCACAGAATACTTTGCTGCGATCTCCAGTTCACGCTTGGCAGCCTCAAGCCTCTTTGCCTGACAGAGAAGCTTGAATGCGTACTGATAGCCGACGTATTCCGAAGGAGCTATGAGCTTCATCTGATTGCAGACCTCAAGTCCCTTCCTGATCTCGTTCTTCATGCCGTAGATGATAGCCTTGCGGCGCATGATGTCCATATCGATGCCGATCACTGCCTCAGCCTTGCTGAGATTAACGAGAGCGTCGTTGTACCTGCCGATA
>CAMMYU010000079.1:0-11255 GCA_946528545.1 uncultured Ruminococcus sp. | reverse complement strand
GCGGCTAACGCCTCTGCACATCATCTGCCGTGTCAAGCCTGCTTGACGACCCGCTTATCCGTCATATTACCCAAATTCTCCTTGACTTGCATCAGCAAGCCTGCGTCGAATTTAGGCAATCTGACGAAAATCTGGACGGCGCATCTGATGCACATGGGTCGTGCGGTGTTGCCTTAATAATATTTTCTTCATTCTTTCACCTCCGTTTGGATTTAAAAACCTTTCTGCGCCTTGTCAGAACTTATCAATAGGTGTGTTGATGTCACCGTTGCTGTCATCTATATCCACAGGGGTAATAACCTGAGGATCATAGGTCAGATAGACAACAAAGCCGTCAAAGCCTGTGTTTCCCTCGATATAAAAGGGAATGTGTTCAGTCTCACCTGCGCAAAGCCGCCGCTGTTAAGGAACTCCCCTATCAGTGTCTCTGCCGCCTTTTCAGTATCAAGCAGCTGTGCGTCTTCGGCAAGGGCTGTAAGCTTCGGGAAAAGCACGGCACACAGCATTATCTGCAAAAATCTCTTCATTGTTACCTCCGATATGAATTTTGCTTATCATACTGGCAGGCAGTTTTCGGCAATGTGCTTAAACACGAATTTACCGTCTGATTTCCCGCAAACAATCATACAGAGCCCGCTGCTTTATTCTGCAGCGAGCCTGTATATTGCTTGCTTATCTACCCTGCTTTCCCCTTTTCATCAAGCCTGCTAAAAGCCATGCTAATTATATCATTTTGGTATCATATATTCAACACAGAGTAAGCCGCACCGTCAAAATTTAAACGCTGAGGTGCAGAATTTAAAAAGAAAAATCCCTCTGCATTTTATACAGAGAGATCATTCCGAACTTTTATTTCTGCGAAGCTTATCATACGGTCATCTTTTTTCTGCCTTGAGAAGCTTCCGCCGTATTTTCTGCAAATTTGTTCAACAGAGCGCTGCAGTATCCGGCTTTTCCCTTCCGAAAGCTCCCCCTCTGCGTGTCCGCAGGGCGAAGTAATGCTCAGTCGGAAGCCGTCCTCACTGCCGATGCAGTTAAGATACAGCTGCTGTGTATCCTCAGCCTCAAAGGCTGCGCAGTCCTCGGCACAGATATCCAGCATATCGGAAAACAGCGTACACAGTTCATGTGTATCCGAGCTAAACTCATCACAGCCCTCAAAGCTGAAATGAAGCTCAATATCCTTTGCCTTCAGCTCATTGTACTTCACAGACAGCACCGCATTCAGCGCCTTATCCGCACAGTATACCGAAGGTCTTACCTTTGCAAGGTTCTCGCTTATGCTGTCGATAATGCTTTCGGCACGTTCTATATCATTGCCGTTTACAAGAAGCTGTCTTACTGTTCCGAGCTGATTGTTAAGGTCATGTCTCAGCTTTGAGATCTCATCAAACTTTGACTCCGCAAGCTGATAGTATCGGTAGTTGTTATCCATTTCAGCCCTGACTATCCGGAATTGCTGCTCAGCCCTCATAAGCTCACGGGAGCGCAGCGCTGTGTAATACTGAATGAACACCAGCACCAGAAACAATACCTGATAAGCCAGCTGAATAAGATTGTTCATGTTTGTACGGTCATTTTTGTTGAGCTTATAGTATATCAGCAGATAACCGAAATGGCCCAGCATTAAAACAATAATGAAAAACAGGTCTTTAATAACAGCCTTATCTGCTTTGTCTTTCCTGAGGCGGATATTCACTATCTCCGCAACGCCGACAAGCACTGCAAGAAGTAGATCGGCAGTCATTATTCTTCCTGCGGCTATGATATACGAATCATTGACAATGTTATATTCCGTATATTTCACAGCCGAGAATACAAACAACACAAAGCCGTACATAAGGCCTTCGACAATGATCGCTATCAGGTAGAATGACAGGTGCTGTATGATTTTATGCAGCAGTCTGCCGTCAAACAGGAAATAGAAAACAAAGAAATTAATTCCTATCTTTGATATGTACTGCGGAAACATAGGTGCATTCGGAAAAAAGCAATATGATATGCCGTACTCAATAAGGATAGCCGAGCACATACCCAGAAAGACTATCGGATATTTGTATTTAGGCTTGCCGATCTGATAAAAATAGAACGATACGGCCAGTTGCTGAACGATAGTATTCAGCAGATAAATTACAGTATTCATGCTTGTACATTCCTCAGAAATACAGTTGCGTGCATTACATTGCCGTCACGGTCAAGGATAAGCTCTCCGCCGTTGCGCCTGCATATATCCTGTGTTATCCTGAGACCGTAGCCGTGGCCTGCACTCTTCGGCGAGGAAAGCTCAGCCTCAGAGTCCTCACAGGAATTGCTTACACGCAGTACAAAGTATTCGTTTTTTATATCGCTTTTCATTTCGATAAATGATTTTTCAGGGCAGGCTGTCCGCAGACAGCTGTTTACGGCATTGTCAAACAGGTTAGAGAACAGGCTGCAAAGGTCATAATCGCTTATTTCCGAAAGAACCTCACAGCTTCGCAGTACAAGCTGAGTATTTACAGGTCTTACCCTTTCCTCGTTGAGCTTCAGTGTAAGAACTGCATTTACCGTCTTGTTTGCGCAGTAGTTTACTGCCTTTATTGAGTTCAGCTTTTTGTTTATGTTATCCATAAAGCTGTCGGTTTCGAGGGAATCAGGCTGTGTTTTCATCTGCTCACGGAAAATGCCTATCTGTTCGCTGAGCTCGTTTACCAGCCCCGATACATCGTCAAATCTGGATTCGGCAAGCAGATAATACTTATAGTTGTTCTCCATTTCCTCTTTCATCAGCTGAAGCTCCTGCTCTGTTTTGATAAGGCTTCTTGTGCGTCGGGTGTTATGATACTGTATCAGCAGAAGCATTATCAGTATTCCCTGAAAGATTATCTGTATCAGATTGTCTGTCTCGGTGATGTTTTTGAAGTTTACCTTGTAGTAGAATATAAGGAACAGCATGTGCAGCACATCAAACACAAAAATCATAAGCAGGTCGGTGACCCTGTGAATATCATTGTCCTTTTTCCTCGAATATAAATACACTGATGCCAGTATCACTACAAGAAACAGATTTATAATAAATATACGTCCCACAGTTATATAAACCGAGCCGTTTACCGAAGAATAATCCGAGAAAATATTATAGCCCAGGATCTTTACTATTCCTATCGAGGGGAACTCGCATATAAGCTGGAGAAATGTAAACAGCGCCAGCGCTTTCAATGCCTGCTTTATGCCCGCATCATAAAAGGTCATAAGTATTATTACTGTCAGGCTCATTTTCAGCATACTGTAAACAGCCTGCGGAAGCTTGGTGTAATGCAGGGAAAGTATCTGTATCAGCAGAAACGGCAGATAGTAGCAGATAAGGGTAACAACAAAGCCGTGCTTGTTTTTGCACAGGTTGTTGAACAGGAACACTCCGAGCATAAGCTGAACTATAAGATTCAGACCGTAATTTATTTCATAAAGGTTCATAGCTTGTCTCCAAGGAACGTAAGGTACGATTTTCTGGTATCTGCAAAGCGTCCCTGACTTATAGGGACTTCACGTTGGCTTTCCATAACAAAGAAATATCTTTCAAGGTGTCTGACCTTTCTCATGTTCACAGCAATACTGTAATGACAGCGCACAAAATACGGCGGAAGCTTTTTCATAAGCTCCGTAAGCTTGACATTAAAAAACTGGTATGCAGGCTCTTTATTATCAGAGTAAAAGCTGAGCCTGCGGTTTGAAGATTCAATATACTCGATATTGCTGAGCGATATGCTCTCAACCCCGTTTTTGCCGAAGCTGACAGATATAACATCGTCCTCTTCGTTTTTCAGCCTGAGTATATTGAGAGTGCGGTTTACACCCTCCTCGGAAAAGGGCTTGAGCATAAGTGCATCGGGAGAATTTACAAAGATATCTTCCGCATATTTTATGTACGAGGTTATATACACCAGTGCTGTTCCCTTGCAGTTCTGCCTTATCAGCTTGCCGAAGTCTATACCGTTTTTGTTTGCGTCAAGCTCAATATCAAGAAAGATAACCGCATAGCTGTTCGCTGAAATAAACTCCACAGCCTCATCATTGTTGTGAGCAATATCTATTTCTGTTTTAGTATTAAGAAGCTTTTTCAGTATCGCAGAAAGTGTTTCGCTGTGCTCAGCAAGGTCATCATATATCAGTACCCGCTTCATTCATATCCCCCCACAGTTACAGATTCAAAATCAAAATGTATTATACAAAATATTTTTTCTCTTGTCAACCATTACTAACCTGACAAAAAGCCCATTATACATTATAAAAGAAAACATAAAAAAAAGAAAAAATTTTACACTTGCCCGACTGATTTCTGCTTTGGGCTAAATCACAAAAAGAAACGGCAGGAATGTCCGACTGCTGATATTCCTGCTGTTATGTATTGATTTTTGCTGATATATATAGTATTATAATTATATAAATGCCTGAAAAAAAGAGAAAAAAATTTTTTATTTTTTTTGTAACGAAATCGGAACTTCTCCGTCTAACCAATGTAAGGCAAAAGAAAGGAGGTGCGGTGACAGTGGACGATACCCTCGAAAAGATGTATGAGACCTGCTATATGAAGGTATATTCGTTTGTGATGACATTGGCAGGAAATAAAGATACTGCTCAGGAAATCACTCAGGAGACATTTTTCAAGGCTATGACCTCGAAGAGTAAGTTTAAGGGGAAATCCGACCAGCTGTCGTGGCTGTGTGCGATCGCCAAAAACCTGTATACAGACGAGCTGAGAAGAAATTCCCGTCACGGCGGTGAGATACCCGAGGACACTCCCGACAATGACAAAAGCCTTGAACAAAGCATTACCGATAAGGATCAGAGCTTTCGGATACACCTTGCGCTCCATGAGCTCGGAGAGCCATATAAAGAGATATTTGAGCTCAGGGTTTTCGGAGAGCTTTCCTTCCAGCAGATAGGCGTCATCTTCAAGAAAACAGAATCGTGGGCAAGAGTCACCTATCACCGTGCCAGAATGAAACTGAAAGAGAGGTTAGACAACAATGAAGTATAACTGCGATTTAATAAGAGACCTTCTGCCGCTGTATCAGGACGATGTATGCAGCGAAAGCAGCCGTCAGATAGTAGAGGAGCACCTCGGGGAATGCAGGGCGTGCTCAGATTATCTTAATGAGCTGAGGTCAAGCGGAGAGATCGAAAGCGTAATCGACATTGAGCGTGAGGACGCTCTTTCCTCGCAGGCAAAATTCTTTAAGCGCAAAAGCGCAGTTCTCGGAACTGTGTTTGCAGGAATATTCATGCTCCCTGTTCTGATATGCCTGATAGTCGGACTTTCAACAGGCGGTCTTTCATGGGTAATGATAGTACTGGCGGCAATGCTTGTGCCTGCATCACTGATAGCTGTACCGCTTCTTGCACCCGAAAATAAGGGTCTCTGGACGCTCGGTTCGTTCAGCGTGAGCCTTGTGCTCCTGCTCGGTGTATGCAGCGTTGTCGGAGGGGGCGGCTGGTTCTTCACCGCAGCGACAGCTGCACTTTTCGGACTATCAGTGTTCTTTGCTCCGTTTGCGGTAAAGGCAAAGCCGATAGCCTCAAAAATAAAAAAGCGCAAAGGTCTCTCGGTGATGACACTCGATACTGTTCTGTTTGTGCTGATGATGCTCTGCATAGGGCTTGAACACAGTCTCGGGGCAGGATACTACAAGCTTGCGGGAATGATTTCCCTTCCGATACTTTTCTGGGCATGGGCACTGTTCCTGACTATCAGATATTTCAAGACAGGAAGGGCACTCAAAGCAGCAGCGGCACTCGGCATAACGGGTGTGATAATGATAGTCTGCAATTTCGTTTTTGGTATCGGCGATATGAGCTCGGTATTCTATATCGAAGCCTTCGGCACAAGAGTTGAATTCAGCAGCTTTCCTGCAACGGCAGTTATCTGTCTTATTATCGGAGCAGTATTCGCACTCATCGGAGTGCTTACAGGTAAAAAGAGGAGGAAGTAAAATGAAAAAGAAAATAGTTTTCGGAGCATTGATAAGTGCCGCTATGATGTGTCTGTGCGGCTGTTCGGCGGGCTTTATAAACGGCTCAACAGTGAAGTATTCAAACGCTGATAAGTACACGGCAGGAGACCGTGAAATCACGGACAAGATAGATAAGCTCGATATTGACTGGCCGACGGGAAAGATAACAGTGAGCGCTTCTGACAGCAAAGATGTCAGCATAAAGGAAACCTCAAAGAACGAGCTCGATGACAAATACAAGGTTCACAGCTGGGCAGAGGGCAGCACTCTTCATATACGCTTCTGCAAGTCGGGAGAAAGGTGCGATGAGGATAAAACCCTTGAAATAAGCGTTCCCAAAGACACGGACTTCAGGGACATCAGCGTGGACTGCTCCTCCGCTGACGCAACCGTCGAGGGGCTCAGCTCGGAAAAAGTCAGCATGGACGCTTCCTCAGGCAATATGACCTATAACGGCAGCGCAGACAGCTTCTCGGCTGATACCTCATCGGGCAATATCAGCTTCTCGGGCGAGGCTTCAGAAATATCCGCCGAGTGCTCCTCGGGAGAGGTTTCCATAGAGCAGACGGGCAAGGCTGACAGCATAAGCGCTGAAACCTCCTCGGGAGATATTAAGATAAGTGCAGAACACACCGACAAGCTCAGCGTTGATTCGTCCTCGGGCGACAAGGTGATAAGGCTTGCTGAAATGCCCTCCGACACAAGCATTGAGGCTTCCTCGGGTGACATTGAGCTCTATCTCCCCGAAAACGCCGACTTCACAGCTGAGATCGACACAGCCTCGGGCGATATTGACTATGAGCTTCCGATGTCAAAAAAGGGCGATGATACCTACATCTGCGGCAGCGGTACAAATGAGCTCAGCATAGATACCTCATCGGGCGATGTTAAAATACTGAAATACTGATAAAGAGAATATCCGCAGGGAGCACTTCCCTGCGGATATTTTCATCAAAAGGCCACTATGAAAAATTAACTCATTATCCGTTTTTAAGCAGATTGTCTTTTACAATCTTAGCACCTGATTTCTTTACGGTTGTTTTTGGAACAGCCTGAGGATTGTTACTCTGAATGATCTCTGCCTTTTCAATGTAGTCTCCGTAAACCCGTCCGCCTTTCTTTGCAACCGCAAGGTCAGCTACTCTCTTGACGTCTTCTGCATTTTGCTTATCAGCTATCATAAGCTCCTTGACCTGCTTTGTAGGCTTGCTGCCGAGCTTATCCATAAGGATAGTATTCACACACTTGTTTGTTGCAGAATACTTCGATTTTACAGATATGTTCTTCTTAGGGTTGAAGGCTTTTCTGACCTTGCACTGCTCTGCAAAGATCTCATTCTCCTTTTCGACCTTCATTCCAAGACGCTTCATTTCCTCTGTAACGTTTATTACAAGCTGAAGCGCTCCGTTAAAGCGGTCTCTTCCTGCAGGGCTGCCCGGTCTCCAGTCGGCGGGTTTGTCCTCGTTATCATAATTAAGCTTAGCCTTGATGTACGCTTTGGCTGCATTTCTTGCATCTATCAAAGCCGACTTCTTAGCGTTGTAATCGTACTGCGCAGAGTCGGGATCTCCGACATTTTTGAGCGTTCTGAACGCAGCCGCAAGAGCTCGGTGCTCATCGGTATGGCTGAAATTCCAGCGATTTGTAAGTATGCCGTCGCACTCACAAAGCCTTGCTCCGAAGAACACTGCCGCTGCCGAAGGAATTCCCTTTTTCTTGGGCGCAGGCTGCTTCGGCGCTTCATTTATGGGATCGTCATTTATGACATTCTCGTTCTGATTATTTTTGCCGTTATTGTTTGCAGCAAGAAGCTCCATTACATCAATGACCTCTTGGCCGACGGGATCAGCTTCTTCCTTGGGCTGCTCAACTTTGATGCTTTGCGTACCAAACGCAGCAGGCGCATCAAGATCTTCAACAGGAGGAGCACTGCCCTCCTCAAAGTTCGGGATTATGATATTCTCATTTGCCTTGATTTTTTTCTTGTTTTTATCCTCTGCTGAAATACCGCCGCCGCTTCCGCTGTCCTTTACCTCCGGGACAGGCACTATTGAGAAGTTATCGGCCTCGGGCATTGGAGCAGACTCATTGTTCGGCTCTTCAATGTCAAGCAGATCGGTGGAATACTTGCGAAGTTCCGCATAGCAGGTCTCCCTCTGCGGGTGATAATAATTTTGAGCAGCAGGGTGAAAATCGAGGAACTCATCAAGAGGGTCAGCCCTTTGGGTAAGCAGGCAGCCGTTGATTATAAGCAGTGACAAGGCTTCCTTAGCCTTCCTTGCCTTTTCCTCGTTCTGCTCCTTTATGATACATTCCATAGCTATGAAAAGATTATCAAGGACCTTCTTGTCACGGGCAGGATTCCAGCCTCTGTCTATAGCTTCTTTCTTGAAGCTTTCCTTATTAAAATTATCATTTTTGAACACGTCAAGTAATTTATTTTTTGGCATATTGCTCTCCTCCTGAATGGTTTATCGGAAATTTTTTCCTTTCGATAGTAATACCCGAATTACCCGAAACAGGTTGCACAAATAACTGCTTTTCTCCAAAAAAAATCACCTAAAAAAATACTCCCCGAACAGTGATTTTCGGGAATAACAGTTTGTCGATAAACTCAATATAGTGCAGACTTTGCCTCGTCAGGTCTGTACCTTCGTACAGACAGCCTCGGCCGGAATGAGAGGAGAGGGGCTTCGCCCCTTACCCTCTGGGGCTATCGCCCCGTACCTCTTTAGAACTTCTACCCAAAACAGATATCCCCGAACAGCAAAGTTCGGGGATAGAATTAACTATTTTACAATGTTCTTTGACTTTAGATTCTGTTTTTTCTTTACATCAGTAGTCTTTACAGCCTTTTTAGGCTTTGTTCCGCCTTTTTCGACATTCATATTGTTGTTCTTCTTGCCGACAAGCTTCATCTCATTTGTGAGGAACTTGTCTATAGTTTTCTTAGGACTTACAACAAGGTCTCTGAGCTGCTTACGGTCAAAGCCCTTGAGAGTCTGCTCCATAGCCTGCGAATTTTCTATCCTCTCAACAGCGTTCAGATACATATCCTTGTCTTCCTTTATCATTTTGATCTCGCCCTGAGTGTAGGTCTTGTGAAGCTGATGATCGTAAATGATAGCTGCAACGTTCTTCTTTATATCCTGCATTTCATCCTTTGAGAAAGGCTTGTTTATCTCAAGCATCTGTGAGGTTTCGGTCAGGTTTTCGTATGCTTCCCTTGCACCTGTGAGAGATATTTTTTCATAGCCCTGTGCCTGCTCTGCTCTCTTCCTGTAGGACTCGCTGAGATTGAACTTGTTGTTTACCTCATATCTGTCCTTTGCCATTCTGTCAAGGTCAGCCTTGATGGCCCTGGTCTCATTCAGAGCCTGCTTCATAATATCATAACGCTTCTGCTGAGTGCTTTTGCCGTTTACAAGGTCGGGGCTGTCAACAAAGCCGTTTTTCGCCTTGCGCTCAAACCACTTGTTGAGCTTCTGCTCGGCCTTTTCCTGCTTCTTTCTGAGCTCATCAAGTGCTTTGGAACGCTCGGCATCGGTTGGGTGGTCGAGGTTGTGATAAGCCTTATATGCAGTGTTTAGCTCCTTCAGAGCAGAGCGTGCGTCAGAAAATTCACCGCTGTTCCAATGTACAAGATTGCGTGCTACCTCGATATTTGCGATGACCTCATCGAAGCTGTCTGCCTTAGAAGCAGTTCTCATTCTTACAAGGCCGTCAACCTCTGCGTTCTCGGGTATACCTGTGATCTTATTCATACCGTCATCATCGAGCTCGGTGCTGATACGAATTTTCTTTGCATAATCGAGCGAGAGGATATCCTTGCTTACAGCAGTAAGCTGCTCTTTATTTAGCGTATTAAGATGATTGAACTTAGTTGACATATAATTTCTGGCTGCTGCAGTTACGGAAGCTTCATTCTGTAAAAGCTCATTAGGTGTAAGCCATTCCGAGAACGGCTTACCTGTGCCTGCATACTGCTTCTGCTTTTGTGCAAGAAGTCCTATATGGGTCTGGAATGCAGCATGATCAGCAATTATATAAATTGCCTTTCCGCTTGTAGGTGCGATGTCAAAGGAATTCATTCGTGAGGGAACATCTGCAATTGTCTGGAAAGCTGCCTTGTAGGTTCTCGGAATTTCGTTGTAGAGCTTGTTCTTGCATTCCAGATAAGTTTTGCACTCCGGATGATCCTTCTGAGCCAGCACAGTGAACTCGTCCTTGCAGTGGTCAAGCTCCTGCCAGCTGTCAAAGGTCGCATCTGCCATTTTAGCAAGCTGAACAGCCTTCTTGTCATGACCAATATCAAGATTTGAAAAATCTATCTCATTGGCTGCTTTGTTCATCAATGCAACTGCTTTTTTATGACCGTTATACATTTTCTTAGCAAGCCACTCCTGATCCTTCTTTGTTCCGCCCTTGATGTGTCCGAGAACCTCTTCGCAGACTTCTTTCTTCTTGTCCT
The DNA here is from genome assembly GCA_946528545.1 of uncultured Ruminococcus sp. Taxonomy (GTDB): domain Bacteria; phylum Bacillota; class Clostridia; order Oscillospirales; family Ruminococcaceae; genus Hominimerdicola. The sequence continues at coordinate 794 of CAMMYU010000079.1, read as the reverse complement.
GAAGCATATCGGGGTCTGTTATCTCCTCGATAGAATAGCCCCTGTCGGCAAGAGTCATCATTGTAATGCTCTGAAGCGCTGTACGGTCAACAGAATAATGATGAGGATTAGGAAGCGACTGTCTGGATTCTAAAGAATAGTACTTATCTCCATAGATGGTTTTAATGTTCCTCTCATAATCAAAGAAAAGATCATAGGTATCTCCAAGGTACTTTTTTGTTGCGGCTTTTCTGAAATATCCGTTTATCTCATTGAACCTTTTGTCATGACCGTCAAAGCTTTCTTTCAGCTGATTTACAGCGTTCTTTTCCTGTTCGCTTGCATTCGGGTTGTGTCCCGGGAACTCCGACAGTGCTGACTTCAGATCCTGTACGGCATTTGTATATGCGTCTGCCTCAGCAGCGTTCATCGGCTGCTGCTTTATTGCCTTACGCTGGATCAGGGTGAACACATTGTTAAACTTAGTAAGTATTTCTTCAAAAGCAGGAGAGGTATTCTGCCCTGCTGCCTGAATAGCTTCATTATAAATACGAGGAAACAGCTCGGTTGATTCATTTATTGACCCAAGGTCTGTAAAGTCCAGTATATTTATTTTTGTTGGCATAATGATTCCTCCGTTTTTTTATTTCTGTAATATATACCCACATAGATCACAAACGGTTGCCTGTTGATGAAAATTATATCATAATGCTGTAAAAAAGTCAATTAAGGCAACACCGCACGACCTCTGTGCATCAGATGCGCCGTCCAGATTTTCGTCAGATTGCCTAAATTCGACGCAGGCTTGCTGACGC
>CAMMYU010000078.1:0-7253 GCA_946528545.1 uncultured Ruminococcus sp. | reverse complement strand
GTGGTGTTCACTTTGGAGTATGTAAGCGGTGAACCAAAGTCGGACGGCTATGAGAACAACGAGGTGCTTCTTATTTCAGCCGAGGAAGCGACGGAGCGTGATGATATCACAAATATGAGCAGGGAGATACTGCGGGCGTACATAGCCGACAAGGCTAATGTGCTTGGCAAGAGCGATTATGTGCCGAAGTCAACTACAGCGGAAAGGTATGAAATCTATGGAGTTTGATATGAAAGCTGAATGACTGTAAAAAAAGCAATGTTAATCTAAGGGAGAGAATAGAATGGGTTATATATTAGATCTTAGAAAAATAGAAGGTGTTGGTCACAGACCGCTTCAAATGGTGGGATGTGGAGTGTTTATCTTTGATGAGCAAGACCGGGTTTTGTTGGAGCAGCGAACAGATGACGGTACATGGTGTGTACCCGCAGGCAGTATGGAACTGGGGGAGACACCGGAAGAGGCTGCCAGACGTGAGTGCTTGGAAGAAACAGGCTTGTGTGTAAAGGATTTGCAATTTTACAATATGCAGTCGGGTGAAAAATGTCACTTTACCTATCCCAATGGAGATGAAGTGTATGCATTGGACATTAACTTTGTTTGCAGGTCATATGAGGGAAATATAAAGCGACAGGAAGAGGAAGTCCTACGGCTTCAATTTTTTGCTAAAGGAGAACTCCCGGAAAATTTGTGTGAGAATGATAAAGAAGTGATTAAAGCAATATGGGAGAAACACTCTTGATAATTCGGAGATGATAGGTGACAGGCTTGACAATGGCATTTATCCTGCAATGGAGCTTGAAATGATGACCGTTTGGGTAAGGCAAGGAATTGCAGTTTATCATCAGCTTTATGAAACTAAGGGCAAGCCCGATCATATAATTAACGACTTAAATGAACTAACAGATATTTTTTAGGAGAAATGATGTTGGTAAAACTCTGATCGGCGAAACTAAACTAAATGAATTACTTGCGGCATACCTGCTTTATGTAGGTATGCCGCATTAACATTTGTATAGAAAATTAACATCAGGGTGCTTTTATCCTCTGTTTATCTTTTTTTAGTTGTTAGTCAGCCCATAACTTCTGTGGAACTACCCACCTTTGCTATCGAGGCATTTTTGATTACTTATAATTTACCGAACCTTCACCAATATCACCCAAATGATGTATATCTCCGAAGCCGTGTATCCTGAAATTTACATCCTTGCCAAAGCGGTCATCGGTACATACAGTTGTTATAGCTGTCGGCTCGGCGCTGAATCCCTGTAATGTAACGATTGGTGAAATACCTATCAGATGCGACAATGTAACACAGGTTGCGCCGAAATGGCTGAAGAAAGCAATCGTTTTATCATGATCCTTTGTAACATGATATATCTCACCTCTGCGTTCCAGACCATGCTCTGCTAAAACAGAATCAACCCCCGCCTTTACCGCATCATAGCGAGTTTTTACTTCGCTGTCCGAAATACCCTCAGCATTATAAAAATCATCTTTATCATAGCAGATTTTTTCTTTAGTCCAGTTTTTAGGGAGAATATCCCACACAGGAACAGCATCAGGAAGGTCTTTATCACGCACTTCAACATTAAATTCACGCAGCCAGTCACATTCTGTGATAGGCACTCCCCTGCCCTCCATAGCAATCTGAGCAGTTTCTCTGGCTCTGCCCATTGTTGAGGAATAAATCGCTGAAATATCAACATTTTTCAGCCTTTCAGCAAGCTTCTGAGCCTGTCTGACACCGTTTGGAGTAAGACAATCCAGTTCATAGTTAGGCTCACCGTGTCTGATAATAAGTATTCTCATTATGTACTCCTATCACAGCTTATAATGAACAGGCATACCGTTTTTCATTGCTATCTTGACCTCTCCCTGAATTAAAGGAAGAAAATACTTGATAGCATCAGGGCTGATATCATTCTGAGCAGAATTTATCCATTTCTGCGGGAAAAACTTTTCTTTATTTGCAGTAAGATGAGCATCTACGGAAACAATATCAATAACATAAGGCACATGACTGATGCGCTTAAATGCCATCATTTTACCGGTTTCTCCTCTGAGAGCTGTTCTTACACCGGCAGAGCCTATCTCAACAGCTTCATCAATATCAGTCTTGGAGCATATATGCGATGAGCACCTCTGCATTACATTAAGCTCAACCGATCTGACTTTACACCCGATATTATCCTTAACGATCTGCTCAAGAGTCTTACCGATACCCGACAGATACTCATGACCAAAATTGTCGATTACTCTGGGCTTATCAAGATCACGTTTAAGTCTGACTCCCTCAGACACTGCAATTACCAGAGCCTTATGCTTTGCCATCATATCTCTTACATCTTCAAGGAATTTCTCTTCAGTAAACTGGGTTTCAGGAAGATAAATAAGGTGCGGAGCAATCTCATCATTAGCTCTGAGAACACAGGTAGATGCAGTAAGCCAGCCTGCATGACGTCCCATAATCTCAATGATAGTAACAGACTCAATAGAATAAACCGAACTGTCACGGATTATCTCCTGAACAGTTGCAGCTACATATTTAGCAGCAGAGCCGAAACCCGGAGTATGGTCAGTCTCAGGGAGATCATTATCTATTGTTTTTGGAATACCTATCACCTTAATATCAGAGCCAACCTCAGAAAGATAATCAGAAAGCTTGGCAACAGTATCCATTGAATCATTTCCGCCTATGTAGAAAAATGCACCTATCCTGTGCTTTGTAAGACAGTTCAGAATTTTTTCATACACTGATCTGTCCTCGTCCTCATCAGGAAGCTTGAATCTACAAGAGCCAAGTACTGTTGAAGGCGTCTGTCTGAGCAGTTCCATATCCTGATTAGACTTGATTATCTGTCTCAAATTGACAAGATTATCATTGATAATTCCTTCAATACCGTTTATAGAGCCAAATACTGCATCAATTTCAGGAGTTTTGATAGCCTGAGCAAATACACCTACAAGAGAAGCATTAATAGCACAGGTTGGTCCGCCGGATTGAGCAACAGCTATATTCATATTCTTTTCCTCGTTTCATATTATTTTAAGACCAATTTGGTTATGTACTGCTCCCTGCCGTCGGTGGGGAGCAATACGAAATAAGAGCCAGTCTGTAACATCATCAATACACATCAGAATTGGGGGTCTTTCAAAAAGCAGCACTGGCCTTTCACCGCTGCCGACACCACAAAGCCCTCGACCCACAGGAAATCTGTCAGCAGCGAAGAAATCTCCTTATCATCTACTACTATAAGTATATCGGTCACACGCTCCCTCCTGTAAATTGATATTATTCCCCCATGATCTTAACTGCACTTGTTTCGACCCATGCAGGCTTGAAGCCGCTGTTCAGGGCTATGTTGTTTGAGTGGATATTAGCTGACGCAATGCCATAGAAAGGCACATCACCCTGCTCTATTATCCTGTTCGTTATCAGCGTTACAAGATAAGCCCCCAGCCCCCTTGAACGGTATTCAGGCAGAACATCAATGCCTATCTGCTGCCAGTGGGGGCAGTCTTCGGAGCAGCCTGACATTCCCATTATCTTGTCGCCGTCCATGGCCATTACAACCATTCTGTCAGGGCGAACAGGACAAGGCTCGGGATAGGCTATAGCATTTTGGAAGCGCACATCTCCGTAGAACGACGCTATTTCATCGCCGTAAAGCCACTTCACCTTAAAACGCTCATCCACCTCAGTTTTTTTGCAGGGCAGGAACATATGGTGGGTAGGCTGAAGCTCGTAGCCGTACTTTTCCAGTTCTTCGTTTATCTTTGTCATGTAGCCGAATTCAAATAAATAATGACCTCTTACGTCTCTGACCAGTTCTTTCAGATAATCGCACAGGCATTCATCAGCAGTTATGACCGTACAGTTCCCTGTTGTGACCATATCAAGAAAAGGCTTGTCAGGGGAATATATCCTTCTTCCCTCATTCATGGAAGATACTGTCACCTTGTTCTCCCCGCCCCTCAGGTCATCGGGGGTACAGTTGTACTCCAGCGCCAGCTGTGCAAGCAGCCTTTCGTAGTATTCCTTGAACATATCTAACTCCTTTCTTAGCAGACACCAACAGGGCAGGTACCCTTGCGGTACTGCCCCCGGTGAATTATTTATGTATCCAAATACGAAAGAACAGCCATTTTGTATCATCAGCAATACACATCAAAATTGGTAGTTATTTTATAATAATATAAATAGTATAGCATATAATTTAGTAAAAAGAAAGTATTATTTATTAACTCGGATAAATTTATAAATATATGCCAAAATATAAATATATTAGCAAGTATCCCTTATAAATGATTTACAAAACACAAATCACAGTTTTAACAATTTGTCGAAATCGTAACCGAATTTTAATTGACATATCTGTCGGATTTTAGTATAATAGATTAGTAACAAGAGGTAATTCTAATATCATTCGGAAAGGATGTTTCATAAATGAATTCAATTTCACCTACTGTCAAGGGAATCATTGCAATTATGCTGACCTTGCTTGTAGTTATTATCGTTATCATGCTTTTTGTAAAAAGTCTTTTTATCAATGATAGCTCAAAGCCTAAAAAAACAGGAACTATGACCTCTACCGAGTATATTCCGACTGAAACTACCACTACTACGGAAGCTCCGGCGGAAACTAAAGCAAAAAAGACCACTGATGAGGAAGAAGACGAAGAAAAAGAAGATCCTTATTCTCAGGAAGGAGACGCTGTAGGTGATATCACCTGCACCGGAGCAGTTTACCTGCATCCTGAGCCGAATTCAAGTTCAGCTAACCTGACAACAATACCAAGCGGAGCTGTCTGCAAGTACTATAAGAACGAAAACGGCTGGTATTATGTTGAGTATCAGGGGCAGAAGGGATACGCATGGAAGGATTTCTTCTCTGCACCGCCTGCTTAATTTGATAAAGCAAAGAAAATCCTCAGTGTCTTGCACTGAGGATTTATTATTTCATTCTGTTTTGAATTTTCCTGTAATTCGGGCAGTATTTACTTACCAAAGACCAGAATTCATTACTGTGATTCATATGTACCAGATGACAAAGCTCGTGCAGACACACATATCTGATACAGTCACGGTCAAATGCAATTACTTTATAATTGATTGAGATATGTCTGTTTGAGATGCATCGTCCCCAGCTTGCAGTCAAGGGCTTTACAGTTACCTTGGTCGGAACAAGCCCTGTTTCGGAAACCATTTCCTTCATACAGGCATCAATTTCTTTGAATGCAAGCTCAGCAATAAACTTGTCTATACTTTTTACTATCTGTTCTCTCGAAGAAAAAGCTGAAACTGCAACTCTGAGTTCTCCGTCATGTATCTGAGGCTCGGAATACCTGTCCGCCTTAACATACCTGATAATCAAAGGCTCGCCGAGAAGCATTATTTTCTCTCCGTCTTCATAGTTTTTCGGAAGACCGATCTTTTCAAGAGCGTATTCCTTATGCTCTCTGACCCATTCTAAATTCTTATTCAGAAATTCATTTACCTTATTTATCGGAAAGCCATAGGGAATCCTTACCTCAGGAGTTCCGTCGTCAGTTATATGAAGTGATATACTTTTTCTTTTTCCTGCATTGACAATAACTCTCATCACAGTGCCGTCTTTAAGTGTAAAATCCATATAACCTTTAGGCATATTCTTCCCTCCTATACAAAAATGAGGGCATCAAGCCCTCACTTATAATCTTATGAACCCCACGCAGGCTGTACATACTCAGTAGTAAGATAATCCTTATACACATATCCTGACATCGGTCCGTCAATATTCTGGAACGATATCTTTATATATCCATTTTCTTCCTGACCCAGAATAGTTACTACAACTCCTGGCGAAAGACATATAATGTTTTCTGACTCATTATCAGGTGCAACGTGCAGATAAGCGTACTCCAGAACATACATCTGTTCACCTGTGCCTTCTTCAGCAGCTTGCGAAGACTCATCTGTAATGTTTTCAGAATCAGGTGTAGCCTGAGTAGATACGGTTTCTGAAGCCGACTCAGGAGCAGCGGTTGTAAGCTCGGTATTTGTATTCAAGGTTGCTGTATTCAGTCCTGAAGGAACTTCACTGCTATTGCTTGAAAACAAACCTTTAGCAATAAGGAAAATTACGCAAAGCATAAATATTCCTACAACTATTATGGCAATAATTCCTGCCGCACCGCTGACAGCAGGCCGATTAGTTCTTTTTTTCATAAAGGCAGAATTGCCCCCCATTCAAACGTTAGCATACATATATAGTATATACTTTTTCGACTCTTATGTCAATGACAGTTTAATTACAATATTATATCATTTTATAATCAAAAATACCCATAGGCATTATTGACAACCATAAAAATAAAAAATATCGTGCTTACATAAAGGAGAAACAAATGATTTACTTAACAGGAGATACCCACGGCGGAGTTGATATGCATAAACTCAATTCCAAAGAACTAAAAAAAGCGAATATAAGACTTACAGATAAAGATTATCTTATCATTACAGGTGATTTCGGCTTTCCTTTCACACCCGATGACCTGAAAAAATATGAGAAGAAAAAAGGAGAATATATCTTCTGGATAAACCGGATGAAAGCTCAACCATATAAAATACTCTTCATTGACGGAAACCATGATAACCATGACTGGTGGAGCGAACAAGCCGTTTCGGAGATGTTCGGCGGCAAAGTGCAGATTCACCCTCATGCAGAGAACGTTATACATCTTATGCGCGGTGAGATCTATGAGATCGAAGGTAAAAGCTTTTTCACATTCGGAGGTGCTGCAAGTGTTGACAAGGCTTACCGCACTGAGGGCTATAGCTGGTGGAGTGCCGAAGAGCCGAGCTTTGAAGAAATAGACAGAGCCCTGAACAATCTTGATAAGGTCGGCAACAAGGTAGACTACATAATAACTCATACTCTGCCTGAACATATTATCTGGGAGATTCCGTCGTTCAGATATATAAAACAGCCATGCAGAACAGCACAATTTCTTGATACAGTGTTTGAGAAGGTGAAATATGATAAATGGTTCTGCGGACATTTTCACATTGACAGAGTGATTCCGCAGCGGAGAGCTTTTGTCCTTTACAACACAGTTCATAAGCTTGAGAGCTTTGATACGATTCTCAAAGGCAACTTATCAATGTATACAATATTATATTAAGGCAATACCGCACGACCCACGGCTAACGCCTCTGCACGTCATCTGCCGTGTCAAGCCTGCTTGACGACCCGCTTATCCGTCATCTT
>CAMMYU010000077.1:0-27921 GCA_946528545.1 uncultured Ruminococcus sp. | reverse complement strand
ATAGAGGTGAAGTCGCCGGGGTCTCCGCCGTCTATATCGTGGTCATGGTCAAAGTGCAGATCGTGCCCGCCGTGACCTATATCAAGACCGCCGTGATCGACATCAAGGTCAAGCCCCGATGTATCACTGAAATCATGCCCTGCTCCGCCGTCGTGACCGCCCAGCATAGCAAAGATCGTCTGCAAAAGCAGTATCAGCGTTGAGGGCACCGCAATACAGTACAGCACCTTTAATAATGCAGATAAGCCGTTCCACCATTCATTCATATATAACGCTCCTTTCCTTACAGCTATGTAAATATCATTTACATAGAGTATACACCACTTCCCCGATTTTGTCAAGTGTTTTTTTCGTATTTTTTCAAATTTTCAAACGTTTTAGGTAAATTACAGCTACATTTGTTAAATTTCTGTAAAGCACTTGCAATTAAAAGTAAACCGTGCTATAATGTATGTAAATAATATTTACATGGATTTGAAAGGAGGATAACTATGGACTCTGTGACACTCGGGAAGAAGATTAAGGAAGCACGGCTGAAAAAGAAGCTCACACAGAATGAGGTAGTGGGCGACTTTATAACAAGGAATATGCTCAGCCAGATCGAAAGCGGAACGGCTAACCCCTCGGTAAAAACGCTGGAGTATCTGTGCAGGGTGCTTGAGATACCGTCAAGCCAGCTTATTGATGAGCAGACCCCTCAGACGGTGGGTGAGTATGCACAGCTGAGAGCCTCCTTTATAAATGGAGATTATAAAGCTGTTATAGCGTCGGACATGGCTGACGGCTTTTCCGATGAATCATCGGCACTGAAAGCGAAGGCTTATCTGAGCCTTGCAAGGGAGCTTTCTCAAAGTGAAAAGGCCGAGGATATGCAAAGGGCGATAGAGTATTGCAGGCAGGCAGCGCAGCTCTCAGAGGGCGGTATTTTCGGGAACAGTGCTGTTAATGCCGAGGCTAAGGAGCTTATAAAAAGCTGTGCGGGAAAGCTCTCGGAGTTCTATGCTAAAATGATCTGAGAAGCACCTTCGGGTGCTTTCTTTGTAAAAGGGCTTGACAAATAAATCGGAGCGTGATATAATACATCTGTTATATAACATAAGTTACAGAAAGTGAGGTGTATTATGCCCCCTAAACCAAAAATAACCAAAGATATGGTAATAGAGGCAGGCTTCAGGATAGTGCGGAAAGAGGGAGAGCAGGCTCTGAATGTAAGAAAGGCAGCATCGGTGCTTGGATGCTCTACTCAGCCTGTGATGTATCATTTCAGCACGGTGAATGAGCTTAAAGCTGCCGTGTTTGAGTATGCGGACAAGTTCCACACGCAGTATATACTTACGCCCGATGAAAGTGCAGGCGACCCGTTCATGGCAATAGGGCTCAGATATATAAGGTTTGCGCATGAGGAAAAGCCGCTGTTCAGGCTGCTGTTCCAGTCGGACAAATTCAGCACCGTAAGCTTTAAGGAGCTTATAAACTCCGACTACACTATGCCTGTTATAGGACCTCTGTGCGAGCTGTCAGGGCTTACGGCAGAGCAGGCAAAGGAGGTTTTCGGCTCGATATTTATTTGTGCCCACGGTGCTGCCGATATGCTGGCAAACAACTCCTTTGACTATGATGAGGAGTATTTCAAGAAGCTGCTTAAAAGCACCCTGATAGGGCTTGTTTATGTTGAAAAGAACAATATAGAATCACTGAAGGAATTAAATGGAGGAGAATGATATGGACACTGTTGTTAAGATCTCGGGGCTGGTGAAAAACTATAAGGAGCTTACAGCCGTAAATGATCTCAGCCTTGAAATTAAGGAGGGCGAGGTTTTCGGGCTTCTGGGACCTAACGGCTCGGGAAAGTCAACCACAATAAACTGTATGCTGTCGCTTCTCGACTTTAACAAGGGCGAGATAGAGCTCTTCGGCAAGCCTATGAGCCCGACTGCTTATGACATCAAGAAAAACATCGGCGTTATCATGCAGAACGTTGCCGTGTTTGACGAGCTGACAGTTTATGAGAACATCGACTACTTCTGCGGCCTGTACATAACCGATAAGGCAGAGAGGAAAAAGTGCGTTGAGGACGCAATTAAATTTTCGGGGCTTGAGGACTTCACTAAGTTCAGACCGAAGAAGCTTTCGGGAGGACTGCTCAGAAGGCTAAACATTGCCTGCGGTATCGCTCACAAACCGAAGCTTATTATCCTTGATGAGCCTACAGTCGCTGTTGACCCTCAGTCGAGAAACAAGATCCTTGAAGGCATTACCGAGCTTAACCGTCAGGGTGCTACTGTTATTTACACCTCTCACTATATGGAGGAGGTTGAGCAGATATGCTCAAGAATTGCTATCATCGACAAAGGAAAGAAGATAGCCGAGGGCACTAAGGAAGAGCTCAAAAAGATGGTGAAGAACACCGAAACTATCTCTATCCTTGCCTGTGAGATGGAGGGAAGCCTGCTCACAGAGATAAATGCTTTGCCCCATGTGCTTGAATCAACCTATGAGGATAAGAAGCTCACTGTGCATTTCTCGGGCGGAAAGCATAATCTTCTCAGAGTCCTTGACTGCCTGCAGAAGCATGATGTGTCCTTCGGCAGAGTGTATTCCGAGCTTCCGACCCTGAATGACGTGTTCTTGGAGCTTACAGGTACTGCTCTGAGAGATCAGGAGGGCTGATATGTTTTTACATAACTTCAAGTATGAGCTTCTAAGCAGTCTGCGTGTAAAAGACGTTGTGATATGGCTCATACTGTTTCCGATTGCGCTGGGAACCTGCTTCAAGGTGGCGTTTTCAAGCGTGTATGACAACACTATGGTGTTTGAGACTATCGACGTCGCAGTTGTTGAGGATACAGATGAAATGCAGGCTCAGATGTTCCGTCAGATAATCAAGGACGTGAAAATGGACGATCAGCCGATGTTCAAGGTTAAGTACACCACTAAAGAGAAGGCTCTGAAAATGCTTGAGGACGAAAAGGTATCGGCTGTTATCTTCGAGGGTGAAGAGCTTAAAATGACTACTGCCTCAAACGGGCTTAAAGCAACTATAGTTCAGTCATTCCTGAACCAGTACACTCACAATGCCGACCTTATCATGACCGCTATGCTTTCAGATCAGAGTGACACCGTTCAGAAAGTGACCGAGACCCTTTCCGCTGAAGTAAAGAGCATAAACAAAAAGGCTCTCACTCACGGTAACACGGATCTGTACATTCAGTACTTCTATAACCTGATAGCAATGGTAGCGCTCTACGGTTCTCTTTCGGGACTGCATATAGCAATAGCAAATCAGGCCAACCTCTCCCCTCTCGGAGCAAGAAAGAACATCTCCCCTACCCCGAAGCTTATCTCAATATCTGCGGCTCTGTGCGGCACCTTCATACTGGAGCTTATCTGCACGGCTATAGCTGTAACCTACACTCGCTTTGTTCTGAACGTTGATTACGGCGACAGACTGGGCTTTGTATATCTGGCTGCATTTATAGGCGGCTGTCTGGGTGTGTCACTCGGGTTTATGGTAGGGTCCTTCGGCAGAATGAGCCAGAATGCAAAGAGTGCTCTTTGCAGCGGTGTGTCGCTGGGGCTGTGCTTTTTCAGCGGACTTATGGACGGCGGTATGAAGGCAAAGGTTGCACAGGACGCTCCGTGGTTTAACTATGTGAATCCTGCGGCTCTTATCTCTGACAGCGTTTACTGCCTGAACGTTTACGAGGATATGTCACGCTACTGGGAGAAGATCATTTCCATGATCGTTATTACAGCAGTGTTCACCCTTGTGGGATTCATGCTGACAAGGAGGCGTAAGTATGCAAGTGTTTAAGCTGTTTCTGAAAATACTGAAAAAGCATCTGCTGCCTGCGATCCTGTTTACGGGTATCTTTACGCTGATATTAGCATCTATCTCGACAAGCAGCTCTCAGGAGGAAAGCTACAAGCCCTCGGAGCTTCGCCTTGCTGTATATGACGAGGACAATACAGAAGCCAGCAAGCTTGCTGTAAAGTATATCTCCAAGGGCAACGAGATATACAAAATCGACAACAATGATGACAAGCTGCTTGATGCTCTTTACTACACCACTATCCACTATGCGATAACAGTAAACGAGGGCTACTCCGAAAAGCTTGCAAGGGGCGAGACCGATGACCTCTTCACAGTGAGATACGTTCATGAGAACTTCTCAAACGCTCTTGCTGACTCAAAGCTCAATGAGTATACCAAGACTGTCAGTGCATACATCAAAACAGGACAGAGCATTGAGAAAGCTTCAAAGTCGGCTTCAAAGGCACTCTCGAAGCAAGTCAAGGTAAGCTATCAGCAGGACACAAAAACCTCTGATGAGATCATGGCTATGTTCTTCCAGTACCTGCCCTATGTGCTGTTCTCGGCTGTGCTGTCATCACTCGGTCCTGTGCTCATTATTATGAACAAGAAAGAGGTTAAGGACAGAACTCACTGCTCGGCTGTAAAGCCCTCTGCGGAGACCTTCGGAAAGGTGCTCGGAGCTGTAGTCTTTGTAGGAGCTGTCTGGGCGATATTCTTGATTGCAGGCACAGTAATTTCGGGCACAGGCTACAAGGGAAATGCCCTCTACGCTGTGGCAAACTCTGTTATCTACGCAGTTATATCGGCAGGAATATCAATACTGGTTTCATCGCTCGTAACAAATGACAATGTTCTGAACGTTATAGTGCAGATCTTCGGACTGGGTTCATCGTTCCTGTGCGGAGTGTTCGTTCCTCAGGAGTTTTTAGGCTCGGGCGTTCTGACTGCTGCGAAGATTCTTCCGGCATACTGGTATGTAAAGGCAAACAACAGCATTTTTGCACTTTCCGACAGCACCTTCGACAAGAGCGAGATACTTATGTGCTTCGGTATTGAGATAGGCTTTGCGGTGCTTATCTTTGCAGGAGCGTTTATCTCGGTAAGAATGTCACGCAAAAAGGCGTGATTTGTAAACTTTCTATTAAACGCTTGAAAAATGTAATCGGGTGTGCTAAAATAAATACGTTAATATCACGAAAACACTGTGACCAAGAGAGTAAGCTGACAAATCACTTCTCAGAGAGATGTACATTTTGCTGAAAGTACATTGCTGTGATGTCTGCCGAAGTTCACTTGTGAGTGGCACTGCCGAAGCAACAGTAAGCGGTGACGCAATGTCTGCGTTAAAGACAGGGGAATGATGGTTCCTTATTGGGTGGTACAGCAGAAGCGGATATCGGTTCTGTCCTGATAACAAGGACAGGACCGTTTTTTTATCTACTTATCTCAGCGGCAGCTATTGAAAAGCCAACGCAGAATAACGGCGTAAGATGGTGCAGGGTTTTCCCTGCGGGCAGAGCCGTTTTTTTATCTACTTATCTCAGCGGCCGCACTGTTTTTGTTTTTTTAGTTTTCTCTTAACCGAAATAAATGAAAGGAATGGTAAAAATGAAAGACGAACTCAGACACATCGAAGAGCGTGCCAAAGAAGAGCTCGGACAGATCGGCGATACCAAAGCCCTTGAGGAATTCCGTGTGAAGTTTCTCGGCAAAAAAGGTGAGATCACCGCTATCCTGAAGCAGATGGGCAAGCTCTCCGCAGAAGAGAGACCTGCTATGGGTCAGCTCGCTAACAAGATCAGAGCAAGCATTGAAACTGCTCTCAACCAGAAGAAGGAGGAGCTTAAATCGGCTCAGGAGGCCAAAAGGCTCAAGGACGAGACTATTGACGTTACCCTCCCGGGCAAAGCTTCCCGTGTGGGAAGACCTCACCCACTCAATGCTACACTTGAAGAGATCGAAGAGGTATTCCTCGGTATGGGCTTTAATATAGTTGACGGCCCCGAGGTTGAGACCGACCACTACTGCTTTGAGGCTCTCAATATGCCCAAGCACCACCCTGCAAGGGATACTCAGGACACCTTCTACATTAATGAGAATGTCCTGCTCAGAACGCAGACATCGAGCGTTCAGATAAGAGTTATGGAAAAGACCAAGCCCCCGATAAGAATTATCTCACCGGGCAGAGTTTACCGTTCCGATGCTGTTGACGCTACACACTCACCTCTGTTCCACCAGATAGAGGGTCTTGTAATAGACAAGGGCATCACTATGGCTGACCTGAAGGGTACGCTGGAGCTTCTTATGCAGAGAATTTACGGCGACGAGGCAAAGGTGCGTTTCCGTCCTCACCACTTCCCTTACACCGAGCCCTCGGCAGAGGTTGACCTTATGTGCTTTAACTGCCACGGCAAGGGCTGCTCAATGTGCAAGCAGGAGGGCTGGGTTGAGCTCCTGGGCTCCGGTATGGTACACCCGAAGGTGCTCGCTGACTGCGGCATTGACCCCGAGGTTTACAGCGGCTTTGCATTCGGTATCGGTCTTGAGCGTATCACTATGGGACGCTACAGCATCAACGATATGAGACTGCTGTACGAAAACGATATGAGATTTTTAGAGCAGTTCTGATCAGGAGGTAACAAGAATGGATCTTTCAATGAGATGGCTCGCAGACTATGTTGACTGCGATATGCCTATAAAGGATTTTGTTTCGGGCCTGACTATTTCGGGCTCAAAGGTCGAGTGCTACAACGTTGAGGGAGACTACCTCTCAAATGTGGTTGTAGGACAGGTAAAGGAGATAGAGCGTCACCCCGATTCCGACCATATGTGGATAACCCAGATAGATGTCGGCGAGGACGAGCTCGTTCAGATAGTAACGGGTGCTCAGAATGTGAAGAAGGGCGACTTCGTTCCTGTTGCAAAGCACAAGTCCACGGTTCTCCACGAGGGCAAGCCCGTGAAGATCACAAAGGGCAAGCTCAGAGGTGTGGCTTCAAACGGTATGCTCTGCTCGCTTGATGAGCTCGGACTGAGCATTCATGACTTCCCCTATGCTATTGAAGACGGTATATTTATCCTCGGCGATGACTGCGACAAAACTGTCGGCACTGACATCAAAAAGGCTATCGGCTTTGATGATACCTGCGTTGAGTTTGAAATAACCTCAAACCGCCCCGACTGTATGTCTGTTATCGGTCTTGCAAGAGAGACAGCAGCTACCTTCAACACCAAGCTTAATGTAAAGAAGCCCGAGTACAAGGGCATTGACGGAAAGATAAGCGATCTGCTCAGCGTTAAGATACACAACACCGACCTCTGCAAGAGATACATCGGTGCTATAGTTAAAAACGTAAAGATAGAGCCCTCTCCCCGCTGGATGAGAGAAAGGCTCAGAGCATCGGGCGTGCGCCCTATCAATAACCTTGTTGATATCACAAACTACGTTATGCTTGAATACGGCAGACCTATGCACGCATTCGACCTCAGATATGTTGAGGGCGGAGAGATCAATGTCAGAAATGCCGAAGCAGGCGAAAAGATAACCACTCTTGACGGTGTGGAAAGAGAGCTTTCTCCCGAAATGCTCGTTATCGCAGATGCTAAAAAGCCCGTAGCCGTTGCAGGTGTAATGGGCGGTGAGTACAGCGGTATTATGGAGGACACTACTACTGTAGTATTTGAGTCAGCCTGCTTTGACGGTGCTTCTGTCAGAACTACTGCGAAGAAGCTCGGTATGAGGACTGACGCTTCAGCAAGATATGAAAAGGGTCTTGACCCTCACGAGTGCTATGAAGCTCTTATGAGAGCCTGCCAGCTCGTTGAGGAGCTCGGTGCAGGTGAGGTGCTCAGGGAGTACATCGACGAGAATTACCAGAGTGAAGAGCCTGCAAGCGTTGAGTTCTCCGCTGAGTGGATAAACAAGTTCCTCGGCACCGATATACCCGAGGCCGAGATGATAGAGTACCTTGAAAGACTTGAATTCAAGGTTGAAAACGGAAGAGTTTACGCTCCGTGGTTCAGAATTGACATCGGTGTCAAGGCTGATATAGCAGAGGAAGTCGCAAGACTTTACGGCTACAACAGGATACCCGATACTATTATCCGCGGTGTTGCCGAGGCTAAGCTCTCGCCTAAGCAGAAGTTTGAAAGACAGCTGAAAAGAGCTATGATCTCAATGGGTATGAATGAGATAAGCACATTCTCGTTCATTTCGCCTAAGTACCTTGACAAGATAAACCTCCCCGAGGACAGCAAGCTGAGAAACACAGTAACTATCTCCAATCCTCTCGGCGAGGACACAAGCATAATGAGAACAACTATCCTGCCCTCGCTTATGGAAGTGCTTTCGAGAAACAACAGCTACCGCAACCCCGAGTGCTATGCATTTGAGCTTGGAAACGAGTATCTGCCTGTAGAGGGCGAGGTTCTCCCAGAAGAGCCTGCAAGACTGGTATTCGGCTTCTATGACACAGAAACAAAGGCTGACTTCTATGACCTCAAGGGTATTGCCGAGGGTCTGCTTGAAAAGGCAGGAGCTGAGAATGTTGAGTTCGAGAGACCGACAGAGAACTGTGAGTTTGCAGAGAAGGCTTCGTTCCACCCCGGAAGATCGGCAGTTATCCTAGTTGACGGCAAGCAGATAGGCATTATCGGTGAGCTTCACCCGAAGGTACTGGAAAACTACGGCATCTCGGCAAGAGCTTATGCAGGAAAAATAAATGTTCCCGAGCTTATGGAGCTCTGCACAGAAACAAAGACCTATAAGCCTCTGCCTAAGTTCCCGGCTTCCCTGAGAGACATTTCGGTAGTTGTAAATGATGATGTGCCTGTGGCTGAGCTTGAAAAGGCTATCAGAAAGGCTGTAGGCTCTATCCTTGAGAAGGTAACACTGTTTGACGTTTACAAGGGCGAGCAGATAGACGCAGGAAAGAAGTCGGTATCGTTCTCTATCTCAATGCGTTCACATGACGGAACCCTTACCGATGAGCAGGCTGACAAGGCAATGGCTAAGGTAGTAGATGCTTTGTCGAAGCTTGGCGCTGAACTCAGATCTTAAAATACGTTTTTCTGTTACAAAAAATGTACTTGAAAATTGTGTAAAACGTACAAATTTCAGTTCAGCCCTTGTTATTTTCATCAAGATAGGTTATACTATATTATGTAGCGTATTATTATGCTAAAGAGACAGGAAACAGTCACAGCAATCAGACCTGCTACAAACTGTAACAAATGAAAAGGAGCTGATCTTATGTACGAACAGACGATGGAATTTTCGGTTCAGAGAGACAAGGAAACAGAGCTGAAAAAGAACCTGACGGTCATCTATGATGCTCTGAAAGAAAAAGGCTATAACCCTATCAATCAGATAGTGGGATATATCCTGTCCGAAGACCCGACATACATAACGACCTACAACAATGCAAGAAGCCTTATCCGCCATATTGACAGAGATGAGCTTTTGCAGGCGTTAGTTCGGTCATATCTTGAAGCCTGAGTTGTCTCAGCGGCGGCTATTGAAAAGCTCACACAAAATTATGACGTGAGTCAGCCGTGCGGCGAGCACAGGTCTTATCTTGAAGCCTGAACTGTCTTAGCGGCGGCTATTGAAAAACTCACACAAAACTACAGCGTGAGTTAGCTGTGCGGCGAGCACAGGTCTTATCTTGAAGCGTAAGCTGTCACAAAAGTGATAAAGAGAGTGGAACATATTCCCACTCTCTTTTTTGTTTTATTATCGGCTTTCGGGGATAAACTATCCTCAGAAACGGAGGTAATAAAATGAAGAAAAGTATAGTTGCTCTCGGGCTTGCGGCGGCACTTACGGGCTGCTCGGCTTCGGCTCGGACGGAGATGCAGTCTCAGCCTGCTGTAGAGGAGCTCAGAGCTGAAATAAAGGGTCTTGACAGCCTCTCACATGAGAAGATAGGCTACGGACAGGGTGTTGAGGTCGATGAGTATAACGTACCCGTAGGCGCTCTGAACGCTCAGAATGAGTACGGCTCACAAGGGCTTATAGCTATGAATAAGGACGACAGAATAAGCCTGACCTTCGATCAGGGCTATGAGAACGGCTACACAGCAAAGATACTCGACACACTTAAAGAAAAGGGTGTAAAGGCAACATTCTTTGTTGTTCAGGACTACGCAGAGCGCAATCCCGAGCTTGTTCGGCGTATGATAGATGAAGGACACACTGTCGGCAATCACTCTGTTCACCACCTATCCATGCCCGAGCTTGACTATGATAAGTGCCGTGAGGAAATAATGGGCTTTCACAATTATATGCTTGAACACTTCAACTATGAAATGAACCTGTTCAGACCGCCGATGGGCGAATTTTCAGAGTATTCCCTCGCAGTTGCAAAGGAGTGCGGATATGATACAGTGCTCTGGAGCTTTGCCTATGCTGACTGGGACACAAACGCTCAGCCCGACCCCGATACCGCCCTTGATAAGATAGTATCCTCTGCACATAAGGGCGCAGTATACCTTTTGCACAGCGTATCCGAGACCAACGCAGAAATCCTCGGACAGGTCATCGACGGCATACGGGCAAATGGCTTTGAATTTAACGAGCTGTAAAAAAAAGAACTGCCGTCCCGATTGGGACGACAGTCTTTTTGCAATTATTTAAGGTATTATACATGTAAGCTTTATTCAGTAACAGCGTATGTTTCCGTAACTGTCTCAGACCATGCGGGAGATTTCTCTGTCTCGATAAGCTTATATCCTTCGCCGTTATCAAACCAGAGCTTCTCAGCCTCAACAGCTCTTGCTATCTTTCCGACGTAGAGCGTTTCGTCTTTCTTCTGATCATATACGCAAAAAACATAACAGTCAGCATTTTCTACCTTCTCCTCTCCGACATATCCGTAAAGCCTCTTGAAGCCCTTATCTATAGGACAGACATTCTTCAGCTCTTCAACTCCGAAATTGAACGCTTCAACAGCCTCGTTCGGAATCTTTACGAACTCAGTCTTATCGGGGAGCTCGGTAATAACGTTTTTCTCAACTACAGGCTCTGCCGCATCAGCAGCGACTACAGCCTTGTCAGCAGCCTTTTTGACATTCTTTGCGGAACAGCCCCCAAGACAGACAACAGACATTACTGCCGCAGCTACAATTATTGCAGCCTTCATTTTTACTCTCCTCTTTTCAAAATATAACCTTCATGATAAAAACACATTAACTTCCCTTACCAAATTGCATTATATCACTCTTTTTCACCCCTGTAAAGGGTTTGTACCGTTTCGCAATAAAAAATCCCGATTATGACGAAACATCACAATCGGGTTCTTAAAATTTTTATACGTTTTACACAACAAACGGTTACATTTTTGTAACAGAATTACCAAAGATTAGTCGTAGTCAACCACGTCTATCCACTTCATAAGAAGCTCTTTTTCATTCTCGATGCCCTTATCAAGCTGCGCTGCCGCAACTATCGGAAGCCATGCCTGTACATAGTGCTTTGATGTTCCCGTCTTCATGCAGTATTTCTCAAGATATGCCTCTGCAATATCGGGCATATTCAGACACAGCAGCAGATAAGTCCTTGCAACATCGGCAGAAGCATTTCCCTGCCTTGCAGAGCCCCAGTCAATAACATAAGTGCCCTCGTCATTAATGATAACGTTCTTCGGCTCAAAATTGCCGTGGCAAAGCTTTATGTGCTTCGGCATTGAATCAAGCCTCATAAGAAGTTCATATTTTTTTATCTCATCAATTGCGCCAAGCCCCTTTATCTGCCTTGTCATCTTATCCTTGAGCTTTGAAAGCAGCGGCATATACTGCGCATGGATCTCAGTCTGTATCTCAATAAAACGGTCAAGATAAAACTCCCTCTTGTCAGGGTTTTCGTCCATAAGCTGCTGCATGGTCTTGCCCTCGATCCAGTCCATTGTCATTGACCAGTTACCCTCAATTACGGAAACCTCTCTGACCACAGGCATTTTTATAAACGAGTTCACAAGAGTAGTCTCGCACCTTGCATGGGTGAGTGCAGCATACAGACACTTCTCTTTATACTGAGCTCCCTTATATATTCTGACAGCCTTGTCTCCGTCCTGATAAATATCATAGATCTCGCTTGAAGCTATAAATCTTTTGTCTCCCATTTGTCTGCCTCCTGATAACAAAATTTCACAGAAACTATACTAAGCTCTGCACTTATGTTTATTATAACCACACTTCGCTTGTTTGTCAAGCATTTTTTCGTTAAAATCACAAATGTTAAACTTACATATAAATATATTTTACACTTTTTTAATACACTAAGTTTCAGACACCTTATTTACAAAGCTTTTAAGCCGTGTTATAATAAAAAGAGACCTTTATATATTGTGCATAAGAAAGGTCTTAAATCAAGCTGCAAAATGGTAAGATAAAAGATTGACAAAAAAATAACAATTTGGTATAATATTATTGAAGTAAGAATATCAAAGCCTTTAAGGCAAAAATTTCGGGAGGGATCGCTATGGTCAATTATGTGGATTCTGTAGAGACTCTGGAGAAGAAAATAGCTGAGGTAAGAGAGGCACAGGAAAAGTTCTCTCACTACACTCAGGAACAGGTCGATAAGATCTTTCAGGCAGCTGCGATAGCTGCAAACAAGGCAAGGATACCCCTTGCTAAAATGGCTGTCGAGGAGACAGGCATGGGCATAGTTGAGGACAAGGTCATCAAGAACAACTATGCTGCCGAGCACATCTACAACAAATACAAAAACGAAATCACCTGCGGTGTTTTTGAAGAGAACTCCGCATTCGGTACAACAAGGCTTTATGAGCCTGTCGGTGTTATCGGAGCAGTTATCCCTACCACTAATCCAACTTCAACTGCGATATTCAAAACGCTTATCTGCTTAAAGACAAGAAACGGCATTATCATCTCCCCTCACCCAAGGGCTAAGAACTCCACTATCGAGGCTGCAAGGATAGTTTACGAGGCAGCTGTAGAGGCAGGAGCTCCCGAGGGTATCATAGGCTGGATAGATGTGCCGAGCCTTGACATGACGAACCTCGTTATGAAGGAAACGGATCTTATACTTGCGACCGGCGGCCCGGGAATGGTAAAGGCTGCATATTCATCGGGAACACCTGCCCTCGGAGTTGGTGCAGGAAACGCTTCAGCAATCATAGATCCTTCCGCTGACATAACCTGTGCAGTAAGCTCGATAATGCACTCAAAGACCTTCGACAACGGCATGATCTGCGCTACGGAGCAGACAGTCATCGTTGACAAGAGTATTTACTCGGCTGTTAAGAAGGAGTTCAAGGCAAGGGGAGCATACTTCCTCAATGATGAAGAGGCTGACAAGATAAGAGAGACTATGCTTATAAACGGCTCGGTAAATGCGAAGATCGTCGGCAAAAGACCATTTGAGATAGCTAAGCTTGCAGGCTTTGAGGTAGACGAGAACGTAAAAGTTCTTATCGGTGAGGCTACAAGGACCGACCGTGACGAAGCATTCGGTCATGAGAAGCTCACTACTATCCTCGGTATGTACAAGGCAAAGGACTTTGACAATGCGCTCGATATAGCAGATGCTCTGCTTCACAATAACGGCGGACTCGGACATACATCAGTTCTCTGGATAGACAACGTGAACGAACGTGAGAAGCTTATGAAGTTTGCAGAGAGAATGAAGACCTGCCGTCTGATAATCAACACACCGTCATCGCTTGGCGGTATCGGAGATCTTTACAACTTCGACTTTGCTCCGTCACTTACACTTGGCTGCGGCTCGTGGGGCGGCAACTCAGTTTCCGAGAACGTTGGCATAAAGCACCTGCTTAACATCAAAACAGTAGTCGAGAGGAGAGAAAATATGCTTTGGTTCAGATCCCCCGAGAAGGTTTATTTCAAGAAGGGCTGTCTGCCTGTTGCACTTGATGAACTGAAAAACGTTATGGGCAAAAAGAGAGCCTTCATCGTTACCGACAGCTTCCTCTACAAGAATGGCTATACAAAGTGCATAACCGATAAGCTCGATCAGCTCGGCATTACTCACGAGACATTCTTTAACGTGGCTCCCGACCCGACTCTGAGCTGTGCGCTTGAAGGTACAAAGGCTATGACCGCTTTCGAGCCCGATGTAATAATTGCTCTCGGCGGCGGCTCGGCTATGGACGCTGCAAAGATCATGTGGGTACTTTATGAGCACCCCGATGCTGACTTTATGGATATGGCGATGCGCTTCATAGATATAAGAAAGAGAGTTTATACCTTCCCGAAAATGGGTATTAAGGCTAAATTTGTAGCTATACCTACCTCATCGGGTACCGGCTCGGAGGTAACGCCCTTTGCTGTCATCACCGATGATAAGACGGGACACAAGTATCCTCTTGCCGACTATGAGCTCATGCCTAATATGGCTATCGTTGACACCGATCTAATGATGTCTGCACCTAAGGGACTTACCTGCGCATCGGGACTTGATGCTATGGTACACGCTCTTGAGGCTTACGCATCTGTTATGGCTACAGACTTCACTGACGGTCTTGCACTGAGAGCATTAAAGCTTACCTTTGACAATCTGCTGGAGTGCGTTGAGAACGGACAGACTGCCGTTAAGGCAAGAGAGAATATGGCTCATGCAGCAACTATGGCAGGTATGGCATTTGCAAATGCTTTCCTCGGTATAGGACATTCGCTTGCGCATAAGCTGGGCGCTTATCATCATCTGCCTCACGGTATCTGCTGTGCCCTTGTTATTGAGAACGTTATGCGCTTCAATGCTAACCCTGTTCCGAGAAAGATGGGTACATTCTCGCAGTACGATCACCCTCACACATTAGAGCGTTATGTTGAGGTTGCAAATTCACTCGGTATCTTCGGAAAGAACGATAAGGACACCTTTGAGCAGCTCTTAAAGAAAATAGCTAAGCTTAAAGAGGACACAGGCTGCAAGAGAACTATAGCTGACTACGGTATCAGCGAGGAGGACTTCCTGTCGACCCTCGACCAGATGTCAGAGGACGCCTTTGACGACCAGTGTACAGGAGCAAACCCACGCTATCCGCTGATTTCGGAGCTCAGGGATATTTACCTTGCGTGCTACTATGGCACAGAGTATAAGGGATAAAAAGACTAAAATGCCTCGCTGTAAAAAGCGAGGCATTTTTTATTTCAGATATTTCTTCTGTGCTATCACCACATAAATTATAGTATATGCCGCACATAGCACGAATACGATTATAAGCGTTGTCCTGAACACTCCCGAGCTGAAATAGCTCTTTGCTATCTTCACCTTTTCCTTTACTCCCGAGCGTTCCACTTTTGTTGTGGACACAAGATCGACAGTTGCTATCTTCTTGCCCTTGTAGAACAGTTCAAGCTTTCCGAGCACATCTCCGACCTCTACAGGTGCTATGATATTATCGTAAACTGTAATCTTTTTCTCAATGTCCTTCATCTTGACGTAGTACGGCCACAGCCTTGTGAAGCCCTCCGCAGGCTTCAGGTTTGCATAGTCCTTGTCGCTTCCGTAGGAGACCTTAGCTTCGGTTATCTCACTGTTCTTGTCGATAAAGTCAGTTGCCACAAGGCTTTGGAAAGCCCAGTCATAAAGGTGAATATGGTCAAGCATATTGTAGTAGACCTCATCATCTGCGTATAGCGATTCGGGCTCATCTATGCCCTTCTGCTCGTCCTCGGCAAGCTTCTCCATAGGAGCTCCCATAGTAACTATCAGATATCTCAGACCCTCGTCCTCACAGTATGAGGCAAGGCAGCGGCCTGCAGCGTCAAGAGTTCCCGTCTTGATACCCTTGACCGTATCATAGTAGTAATCATAGTACGGCGAGATAAGCAGGTTAGTATTGTAAATGTCGGTGCCCTCGGGGTGAAATTCCGTTGCTCCTAAAGTGTACTCTGTCATAGCAACTATCTCGCAGAACAGCGGATATTTTTCTATCGCATATTGGCAAAGCATTGCAATATCACGGCAGCTCGAATAGTTCTGGCTTGTAATGTAGCCGTGAGCATTAGAGAAGTGCGTGTGCTCCATTTTAAGCTCCGCTGCCTTATCATTCATCATCTGAGCAAATTCCGCAAGCGAATCAGCAAGGTTCAGTGCAATGATATTTGCAGCCTCGCAGGAGGACGGCAGCATAAGTGCCGCCAGCAGATCATAGGCTGTGACCTCCTCGCCCGGCTGTATATCAGCGGTAGAGGCTCCCGTTCCGTAGAGCTCATCAAAGGCTTCTGTGCCTGCGCTGTATTTTTCAGCCTTCATAGCCTCGGCATCACCGTCGAAGTGCTCAAGCAAAAGCACAGCAGTCATTATCTTTGTAAGCGATGCAGGCGATCTCTCCTCATCTGCATTTATCTGAACCAACGCCTCGCCCGTATCCATATCCATCATAAAGACAGCCTCGGAGTAGAGTCTCATATCATCGAGCTTTCCGTCTCCGTCTTCATCTTTCTTCGGAGTAAATTCAAACGCCTGAACAGGTATACATGGCAGCATTATAACAGCCGCCAGCAAACCGCAGACGATTCTTCTGAGTTTTTTCAAATCTATTCTATCCTTCCGGGTATTTTTCTGTAAAGCTTGCTTCTTCCCTTTTTGCCTGAGCATTCGACCAGACCGAGGTAGCACAGCACATTAAGCTCCGACCTTGCAAGCTCGGTACTTATCCTGCATATCCTTCCGTAATCCTTTGAGGTAAACTCGGCAGGCAAGCCCTCCGGTATCAGCCTTGCGTAATCCTCTGGTCTTTCAAACCAGACCTCATCTATAAGGGCTATCGGCACCCTGTCACAGCGTGAAGAGCCCCTCTTCCTGTTCTTCGACCAACCGTTCAGATAGCGGATATCCTCGGCCTCGATAAGGCAGACACAAAGCTTAAAGCGTGGATTGTCAAGTGCGTACTTAATATCCGGGAGCTCAGCAAAAATATCATGGAGACTTGTTCTCCTCAGTGACTTGTGCCGTTCGGACAGCTCCCCTGTCTCAGGGTCGAGCCAGCGGACGTACTTCACAGGACAAAGAGGGTAAACCACCGTCACATCTGCGTATTCAAGAAATGCTTCAAGCTTTTTAACAAGGCGGAAAAACTGCCTTGTCTGTATCTCGATAATGCCGTTCTCTCCGCAGATATCGGCAACAAAGCTCCCGACCCTGATCTCCTGACTGTCAGAGTCGGGCTCAAAATAGGTTTTCAGTACAGCGTGCAGAGTTTTCTCTCCGAGCGTTCCTATGCCGTTTCGGGCTCTCTCGGCACCGACTATCTGCCCGCAGACCTCTGCAAATCTTAGCTTGTCCAAGTCAGTTCCGTTTATTCTTACGATACGCTGTCGGCAGTCAGCTTATCCCACTTGTCAAAATAAGTGACTTCCATTTTCTCAATATACTCATTATATACCTTCTCGATATTCGGATAATCGTAGGATTCAATCATGCTTTCGATGTTGTTCTCAACGTATTCCATATCTATGGGCAGACGCTTGATGATAAAGTATCCGTAGGTCTCATCAACTGTCAGCTCCGAGGAAACCTCGTTTTCGCCGAGTGCAAATGCCGCCTCGACAAGTGAGGTAGGATAGCCTGTTGAATCCTTCGGGATATAGTAGCCGTTTGTAGCGTCCTCAAGACCTACATCATAGCCCTCCTTTTCAACAAGCTTGCTGAAGTCATCAGTCTCCTGAGCCTCTTTAAGAAGGCTCTCTGCAAGCTCCTTAGCCTTATCCTTAGCGTCCTGCTGAGCATCTTCATCAAGCTGATAATAAGCCATCTGCTTAGCATAAACCTTCTCTGACAGCGACATAGTATCATAAGTTTCGGCAGTGCTGTCATCAAGCTCAGCCTGAGAATAATACGGTATCATAATATGTATCTCACGGCAGTACTGCTCGGGGTCCTGAACGATCTCCTTGAAATCAGCCTGAGATGTAGCATACTTGCCCTCATTGGCAAAGAGAGTATCATGCACCTTCTGATAAAGTGAGGCATTTTTAAGCATTGTCTCAAACAGCTCGGGAGTGAGATAGCTCTTTTTCAGCTCATCCTGAAAAGCCTCATCGGTATCATAATTTGCCTTTGCGGCATCTATCTGCTCCTGAACGGATTTAAGGTCGTCGTCATCAAGAGCTATATCATTTTCCTCAGCAAGCTTCTTTGCGACCATTTCCTGCTTGAGCGATGTAACAACATCTTCAAGGAAGAGCTCAAAGCCGCCGTCAGTTTCCTTGATAGTATCAAGCGTAGCACCGTAGGAGCTCTGGTAACGGTTGAGAGTGTAGTAATAATAATACCTGAACATATCAAAATCCACATCGTAGCCGTCAATAGTGCAGACCACAAGATTTGAAATGTCCTGCTCCTCACCGTCAATCACGAGGGCAGGGTCAGCAACTTTTTCCTCTGTGCCGTCGCCTTCAAGCAGTTCGGCTCCGGGAGTCATTACCTCTGATGAAGCGGAAGAATCCGCCTCTGAAGAAGATGATGAGCTCTTCGATCCTGACGAGGAGCTGTCTGCCTTCTTTCCGCAGGCTGTCAGAGCGCATACGCACATTGTCAGCGCAAGCGCTGCAGCTAAATATTTTTTTATCATTTTCTTTCCTCTTTTCTGAAATTATAACCTCTGAATAAGAGCAGTCTATATTATAAACCGCCAATGTGACAGTGCTGTGATATCAGCACTTATCTTTTTTAATAAGTATTCTCATAGCGTTCACTGCGCAGGCAATACCTCGGCTTACGTCTTCATTCACGTTGTCCTCAAGCCCGTCCTTGGAGCGCTCAACATTCCAGATAGCGCCTATCACTCCGCCTGCACGCACGTGCCTTGCCTCGGCAACCGAGAATATAGCCGCACACTCCATTTCAGATGTCAGGCAGCCGCTTCTGAGATAGGTTTCCCAGTTCTCATTGAGCATACGGCTCACAGGCATCTGATCGGGCTCAACCTCTCCGTAGAAGCTGTCCTTGCAGTGTACAACTCCGACATGGTATCTGTGACCGTTCTTGTCCTCCGAAAGCGCCTTTGCCGCCTCAGCGAGAGCACAGGTAACATCAAAGTCAGCGACAGCGGGATACTCTATCGGAAGATACTCACGGCTTGTGCCCTCAGACCTTACAGCCGCCTGAGCTATGCACAGATCTCCGCCGTAAACCTTGAGGTCAATTCCGCCGCTTGTTCCCACACGGATAAAGGTATCGGCTCCGCACTTGATAAGCTCCTCCACAGCTATCGCCGCAGAGGGGCCTCCGATGCCTGTTGAGCAGGCAGTTATCTTTTCGCCGTCAAGAGTTCCCGTCCAGACATTGAACTCACGGTTGTGTGCTACCTGACGGGCATTCTCAAAATGCTCAGCAATCACGGGAATACGCCCGGGGTCGCCTGCTAATATAACGTAACGGCCGACCTCCTCGGGCAAAGTTCTTATATGGAACTGCCGTTCTGTATCCATTATGCTTTTAGCCATTGTATATCACCTTCCGGTCTCAGAAATTTGATCCGTTCCAGCCCCAGTCGTCTGTCGGGAAATACGCTACATAGATCCTGTCGGCAGGGATATTAAGGTCAGAATTGAGTATGTCTGTTATCCTGCCCGTAAGATTTGAAAGATTGCCTGAAGAAGCACCGCCGTACAGGCTTACAGTTACCATAGCGGCAGGAGCGTCATCACCCTTAAACCAGAGTTTAGCACCGTCCTCGATACCTACCATAAGCCAGCCCTCGGACTTTCCGGGGATAGCTGTGATAGCCTGTCCGAGCTGAGCCTTTACCGACTCTGCGGTATCATCTGCGATCTGCTGATTGGTTTTAACGTTAATGTATGGCATAATTATTCCTCCTGTTATTTTTCTATTTTCATGCTGATATCAAATGCCTTTACAGAATGAGTTATAGCCCCTACCGAGATTATATCCACACCTGTCTGAGCAATAGCCCTTACCGTCTGCTCGGAAACATTTCCCGAGGCTTCAAGCTTTGCTCTGCCGTCAGCTATCTTCACAGCCTCTGCCATGAGCTCACAGCTCATATTGTCAAGCATTATTATCTCGACACCTGTATCGAGCGCTTCTTTCAGCTCATCAAGTGTTCCGACCTCGACCTCGATCTTTACTGTGTGACCGAGCTTCTCCCTCAGTGCCTTAACAGCATTGGTAATGCTTCCGTAAGCGTCAAGGTGAGTGTCCTTGAGCATTACACAGTCTGAAAGGTTATAGCGGTGGTTTCTTCCGCCGCCAACTGTGACTGCATATTTCTGTATAGCCCTGAGCCCCGGGAGTGTCTTTCTGGTATCGGCGATAGATGCCTTGGTGCCCTCGGTAAGCTGTACAAGCTTGTTTGTCGCCGTAGCTATACCCGACATATGCTGAACAAGGTTCAGGGCAGTTCTCTCGCCTTTAAGGAGCACTCTTGTCTTTCCTGTGATACGGGCTATAATGTCGCCTTTTCTGACACGCTCGCCGTCATGGATAAGTATCTCAAACTTAGTTTCGGGGTCAATAAGAGTAAACACCCTCATAGCTATATCTATACCGCAGAGCACGCCCTCGTCCTTAGAAACGTACTTAGCAGTGCTGACCGCATTCTCATCAACGAGTAGGTCGGTAGTGACATCAATGTAATTTATGTCCTCATTAAGGGCGGTCTTTATAATATCGTCGATCTGGAACTGCATAAACATTCTGCGCACCTCCTCAGAAGCCTGCTTCGTAGTCGATATCAAGCTCAACGTTTCCGAATGCGATGTCACAGGCCTCGGACAGAACTATATACGCTACTGTCGCAAGATTTCTTGCTTCGATATAGTCACGGTCAAGCCTGAAGCTGTATCTGTTCAGGAAATCCATTATTTCCTCGCAAAGCTTCAGCCCGTCCTTGAGCTCGCTCACCTCAGGCATTACAAAGTATGCCTTCTGCATGACCCTTCTTATATCGGTGCGTATGCCCTTCGGTATGGGAGGAGCATCTCTGTCCACCTTGAACTCATAGGAGACAAGCTCCCTTTTCTCTTCTTTGGAAAGCTTCTCTGCAATGTCCTTTGCTGCCCTCTTTGAGAACACAAGAGCCTCCAGCAGAGAGTTGCTTGCAAGTCTGTTATTTCCGTGAACACCCGTATGTGAGCACTCACCGCAGGCATAAAGCCCCTCGACACCTGTTCTTGCCCACTCGTCAACGTCGATACCGCCCATAAGGTAGTGCTGACACGGATAGATAGGCACAGGCTCCTTTGTAAGGTCATAGCCGTATTTAAGAAGGTTCTCATAGATCATCGGGAAGCGCTCTTTTATAAATTCGGGGTCTTTATGGCTGATATCAAGCCAGAACTCGTCCGAGCCTGTTCTCTTCGATTCAAAGATAATGGAGTGCGATACAACATCTCTCGGAGCAAGCTCCAGTCTCTTGTCGTACCTGTCCATAAAGCGCTCCTTATAGCAGTTTTTAAGGTATGCACCCTCTCCCCTTACCGCCTCGGAGATAAGGAAGCACTCACGGGTGCTTCTGTTGTTGAAGGCAGTCGGGTGAAACTGTATATAGCTAAGATGCTTTATCGGCGCACCAAGCTTATATGCCATAGCGATTCCGTCACCTGTGGCAATAGCGGAGTTGGTTGTAAACTCATAAACTCTGCCGATACCGCCTGTAGCAAAAATAAGCTTTCTCGAATTGAAGGTCACATAGTCCTCGTCTTTGAGCACAAGGAGAGAAAAGCCTGTCCCGGTCTTTACGGTCTCGCAGACAAGAGCGTTTTCAAGTATCGTAACATTAGGAAGCGTCTGAGCGTAAGCGAGAAGCTTTGTCTCGATCTCAAAGCCCGTAGCGTCCTTATGGTGGAAGATACGCCTCATACCGTGACCGCCCTCGAGAGTACGGTGATAGTCGCCGTCCTCCTTCTTGTCAAATTCAACGCCCATCTTAATGATAGAGTCGATAGCATCGGCAGCCTCATTCACGAGGATATCGGTAGTCACAGGGTCATTCTCAAAGCCGCCTGCCACGAAGGTATCGTGCTTGTGCAGCTCGGGAGAGTCCTTCGGGCTCTTGTAAACGCCTGCTATGCCGCCCTGCGCAAGAGCAGAATTGCAAAGTGTGAGCTCTTTCTTAGCAAGCACCAGAACAGACAGCTCCGACGGCAGATTTATCGCTCCGTAAAGCCCTGCAGCACCGCAGCCTGCTATAATTACATCAAAGTTAGTTTTCATAGTATTACGTCCTTTTATAGATATAGTATACCAAGTCTATTATAGCACATCTTGCCGAATAATGCAAGCCCTGAGACACAAAACCTCCGAGCAGATATTTTTACCAAATTATCACTTTACAAAAGTAAATTTTTATGCTATAATACTAAAAAGTATTTTAACCCCCCGAAACAGTCTGCAATTGATGAAAGGAGAACCGATATGATAGACCTTACAAAAATGCCGAAGCTGGGCTTTGGCCTGATGAGACTGCCCGAAAAGGACGGCGCTATTGATCTTGATACTGTCTGTCGAATGGTAGATAATTATATGAAGGCAGGGCTCAACTACTTTGATACGGCTTATGTTTACCACGGAGGTAAGTCCGAGTGTGCTGCTAAGGAGGCTGTGGTTCTTCGCTATCCGAGAGACAGCTTCTATCTGGCGACTAAGCTGCCTGCATGGAGCTTAAAGACCGAGGACGACCGTGACCGCATTTTCTATGAGCAATGCGAGCGTGCAGGAGTTGACTACTTTGACTTTTATCTTCTGCACTCTGTTGAGGACGGCTACAACTATGAAACCTACGAAAGGCTCAACTGCTTTGAATGGGGAGTTCAGAAAAAGGCTGAGGGAAAGATAAAGCATTTCGGCTTTTCATTCCACGGAACGCCTGCTCTGCTTCGGCAGATACTTGATAAGCACCCCGAGGTAGAATTCGTGCAGATACAGCTTAACTATACCGACTGGGACAACCCTATAATCTGCTCGGGCGAGCTGCATGAGATACTCAGCAGCCGTAATATCCCAATGATAATAATGGAGCCTGTAAAGGGCGGAACGCTGGCATCACCGCCGCCCGAGGTAAAGGAGCTTTTTGAATCTGTAAGGCCGAATGCATCGGCTGCTTCGTGGGCGCTGAGGTTCGTAGGCTCTCAGAAGGGCGTTATGACTATCCTTTCGGGAATGTCAACCGAGGAGCAGATGCAGGATAACATTAACACCTTCACAAATTTTGAGCCGCTTACAGAGGAGGAAAGCGAAACTGTTCAGAAGGCAAAGAAAATAATGCAGGACAAGCCCACTATAGGCTGTACCTCGTGCCGTTACTGTACTGACGGCTGCCCTCAGGGAATAAAGATACCCGATATTTTCAGTCTGCTGAACACTAAGAGAGTTTTCAACGAGGACTGGCGTGTAAAGTCGATATACAATAATTCCGTAGCAGCAGAAGCAAAGGCTTCGGATTGTATAGGCTGCGGTCAGTGCGAGGGTGTCTGTCCTCAGCACCTGCCGATAATTAATCTTCTTAAAGAAGCTGTAAAAGAACTGGAGGAATAACTATGGCTTGCTTTTTAGTACCTGCTGCCGAGGCAGTTGTAACAACGATAGTAACTAAGGTCGTTAAGAAAAATGAACACAAGGTCGAGGCGGCTGTCTCTTCTGACGAGATACATACAGAAGCTCCAAAGATCAAGCTCTCGGAAAAGCTTTCATGGCTTAATAAAATGCTGTGGGGCGGAGTTGCACTTCTGCTGCTTGAGCATATCTGGCACGGCGAGGTAGTTCCGTGGTTCCCGTTCCTGACGGCAATGAATGACCCCGAGGAAACCTCACAGATGCTGCATGAGATGTTCACGGTCGGGGTAGGAATGGCGGTGCTTGTTACTGCTGTGTGGGTCGGAATGTGCATGGTATCAAATGCTATACTCAAGCGCAGACCCGAGCCCGAGAAAACGGAGGAATACGCATCATGACACTGCTTATAACTGTATTTGCAGCGGTGATAAGCACTGCTGTATGGTATATGACATCGCCGAATAAAATGCGTCTGGGAACGCTCTGCCTTATTTACTGGGGTGCATCGCTTATGTGGACAGTTGATGCTGTTACCGAGTTTATAGAAGACGGCTCTGAATATTTCACACCGAAGGCAGCCGATATGCTTAATGATGCGTTTCTGGGGCTGACGGTTGTGGCTCTGGGGCTTGTGATATGGACAGTGACAGTCCTTGTGAATGACCCCAAGGGTGTAGTCCGAAATGCACTGACAAAAAAGGCAAAGTAGTATGAACACAGAAGCCAAGCAGATTCTCGAAGCTGTCCGTGACGGCAGCATAAGCGTTGACGAGGCACTGCTGAAGCTGAAAACACAGCCGTTTGATGACCTCGGCTTTGCAAAGCCCGACCACCACCGTGCCCTCAGACAGGGTGCGGCTGAGGTCATTTACGGAGCAGGCAAAACCCCCGGGCAGATAGCAGGGATAGTCCGTTCCATGCAGGAGCACGGTCAGGAGCGTGTGCTTATAACCCGCCTTTCAGAGAAAGCCGCTGCACAGCTTGAAGATCTTATCAGCATAAAATACGACACTGTTTCAGGGCTGGCATACACAGGCGAAAAGCCCTCTCCCGACGGCATTGGCAGAATTGTTGTCGCAACAGGCGGAACAAGCGACATTCCCGTTGCCGAGGAAGCTGCACAGACTGCGGAATTTTTCGGCAATGAGGTAATAAGGCTCTATGATGTCGGAGTTGCAGGCATTCACAGGCTGCTCTCCCACAAGGAGGAGATAATGTCCGCATCGGTGATAATAGCTATCGCAGGCATGGAGGGCGCCCTTGCAAGTGTGATCGGCGGCCTTGCCGACTGCCCTGTTATTGCTGTGCCTACAAGTGTAGGCTACGGAGCTTCTTTCGGAGGGCTCTCGGCACTGCTATCAATGCTTAATTCCTGTGCAAGCGGAGTATGCACTGTGAACATCGACAACGGCTTCGGGGCAGGCTGCCTCGCAGGAATGATTAACCACATGGAGGCAAAAACATGAAAACCCTATACCTTGACCTATCTATGGGCGCTGCAGGAGATATGCTCACCGCAGCGCTCCTTGAGCTTTTACCCGACAAGAAAGCTTTTACCGAAAAGCTTAATTCTCTCGGTATACCGAAAGTGCGTTTCACTGCCGAGACCTCGGTAAAATGCGGAATTACAGGCACTTATATGAGCGTGACTGTTGACGGAGAAGAAGAGCACGAGCACCATCATCACCACCATGAGCACAGCCATGACCATCATCACGAGCACGAACACCACCACGAGCATGAGCATCATCATACAAGCCTTCATGACATTGAGCATATAGTGTCTCATCTTGCCGTTTCCGACAAGGTAAAGGCTGATGTGCTTGCAGTTTATAACCTGATCGCAGAGGCAGAAAGCCACGCTCACGGAAAGCCTGTCACGGAGATCCATTTCCACGAGGTAGGCACTCTCGATGCGGTTGCAGATGTTACTGCAGTCTGCCTGCTGATAGAGGAGCTCGGTGTTTCGGATATAAAGGCATCACCCGTTCATGTCGGAAGCGGTCATGTACACTGCGCTCACGGAGTGCTCCCCGTGCCTGCTCCTGCTACTGCACATATCCTGCGTGATGTTCCTGCCTACGGCGGAAGGATAGAGGGCGAGCTCTGCACACCTACAGGGGCGGCACTTCTGAAGCATTTTGTGAAAAGCTTCGGTGATATGCCGATTATGCGCACCTTTGCAATCGGTTACGGAATGGGCAGGAAGGACTTTGAACAGGCAAACTGCGTAAGAGCCTTCCTCGGAGAGACAGAGGACAAAAATGATACTATGCTTGAGCTCTCCTGCAACCTTGATGACATGACCCCCGAGGACATAGCCTCTGCCTGTGAGATACTGCTTGCAAGCGGAGCAAACGATGTGTGGACTGTGCCTGTCGGTATGAAAAAAGGAAGACAGGGAACGCTTCTGAGCGTTATCTGTTCAGAGGCTCAGAGAGATGAAATCGTCGGTCTTATTTTCAGGCATACAAGCACTATAGGTATCAGAGAAAAAAAGCTTACACGCTATGTTCTTGACCGCCGTGAAGAAAGTTTTGAAACCGAATACGGAACAGTCAGAGTGAAAATTTCAGAGGGCTGCGGTGTCACCAGGCGCAAATTTGAGCACGATGACCTCGCCGGAATTGCAAAAGAACAGAATATGAGCATTGAAGAGCTCAGACAGCACCTTGAAGGGAAATAAGCATGGATACTCTCGCACAGAAAAAACGAAGGCTTGAAGAAATACTCAGAAGTCTCGGCAGTGCGGCTGTGGCTTTTTCATCGGGAGTTGACTCGACCTTCCTGCTTAAAACAGCCCATAATGTGCTTGGCGATAAGGCTATTGCTGTAACAGTGAGTATGCACTCAATGCCAGAGAGGGAGCTGAACGAAGCAAAGCGTTTCTGTGAAGGAAACGGGATAAAACTGCTTCTTATCAGGCACAACGAGCTTGCTGTCGAGGGCTTCAGAGAAAACCCCGAAAACAGGTGTTATATCTGCAAAAAGGCTATATTTCAGAAAATAATCAGCTGTGCCGGGGATGAAGGTCTTGCATACGTTCTTGAAGGCTCAAACCTTGACGATGAGGGCGACTACCGCCCGGGGCTTAAAGCGATAGCAGAACTCGGTATCAGAAGTCCTCTGCGTGAGGCAGGGCTTACAAAAGCCGATATAAGGGCACTCTCAAAGGAGAGCGGGCTTCCCACCTGGGATAAGCCATCTTATGCCTGCTTATCGACCAGATTTCCCTACGGCGAAACTATCACTGCCGAGCGCCTTTCAATGGTTGAAAAAGCCGAGGAGTATCTCTTTAAGCTTGGTATACGTCAGGCAAGAGTGCGTGTTCACAAAGGCATTGCAAGGATAGAAGTACTGAAAAACGACTTTAACCAAATAATCGGAAATGCCGATGATATAAACTCGTATTTTTCCGGGCTTGGATTCAGCTACACGGCGCTCGATCTCGGCGGATACAAAACAGGAAGCATGAACAAAAACATTCGTAAATAGGAGGACATTATGCCATTCAACATAGTCAGAAACGACATTACAAAAATGAGCACAGATGCGATAGTAAATGCAGCGAACAGGTCTCTTCTCGGGGGCGGCGGAGTTGACGGTGCTATCCACAGGGCGGCAGGACCTGAGCTTTTAGAGGAGTGCAGAACTCTCGGCGGCTGTGAAACAGGCGATGCAAAAGCAACCAAAGCATACAAGCTTCCCTGCAAATATGTTATCCACACAGTCGGCCCTATATGGCAAGGCGGAAAGCAGGGTGAAAGGAACGCTCTCTATTCCTGTTATAAGCGCTCCTTAGAGGAGGCAGAAAAGCTCGGCTGTGAGTCGATAGCCTTTCCGCTTATTTCGGCAGGCATTTACGGCTACCCTAAGCAGGAAGCTATAGAGGTTGCAACCGAGGCTATCTCCGATTTTCTTGAACACAATGATATGGAGGTTTATCTGATCGTCTTCGGGAGGAGCTCGGTTATAATCAGCGAACAGCTTTTCGGAGAGATAAAGCAGTATATAGATGACAACTATGCCGATTCTCAGCCCGAACCACGCAGGCGTGGTCTCTTCTCAAATATGATGCATAATCAGGGTCTGAACAGAGCTGCGAAAAACTCCTCTCCGCTGCTTGGCTCAGCTGCGCCTATGCCTGTGCAGGAGGAGGCTGCTGCGGATATGTCCCTTGATGAGCTCATGGGCTCAGGCAGCGAAACCTTCTCGCAGACCTTGCTCAGGCTTATCGACGAGAGGGGCATGACCGATGTTCAGGCATACAAGAAAGCCAACATCGACCGAAAGCTTTTCTCAAAGATAAGAAGCAACAAGGACTACAGCCCGAAGAAATCCACTGTCATAGCCTTTGCAATAGCACTGGAGCTTAATGTCAGTGAGACAGAGGAGCTTCTTGCAAAGGCAGGCTTTGCGCTCTCACCGAGTATAAAATCTGACGTCATAGTGCGCTACTTTATCACAAAGCATAGGTACGATATTTTTGAGATTAATCAGGCACTTTTCTCTTTCGAGCAGGGTCTTATTGGTGCATAATCAAAACCACCCGTTGAACGGGTGGTTTGCACTGGCCCTAAAAGGGCCTGATACTGGCGGG
>CAMMYU010000076.1:0-12385 GCA_946528545.1 uncultured Ruminococcus sp. | reverse complement strand
CTCTGCGTTCAAGGCAGGAAAAGTCCAAACAAAAGAACGTCGCGATGATGGTGCAGGGTTTTCCCTGCCACGCCGA
Source organism: uncultured Ruminococcus sp. (assembly GCA_946528545.1). Lineage (GTDB taxonomy): Bacteria > Bacillota > Clostridia > Oscillospirales > Ruminococcaceae > Hominimerdicola. The sequence goes on along the minus strand of CAMMYU010000076.1, from coordinate 12,309 downwards.
GGGCTGATTCTGCAATATTTTGAGTTTATCGACAGACTGAAAGCCCCGACAATATGTCGGGGCTTTTTATGCACAGAGACTTTATCACATAGCCATTTTGTTTCTTATAACTATCTCGGTCTTGCTTACATCTACCTGCTCCTCGTCAAGGGTGAGCTCTCCTATACTGTCTGCCCTGATAATTCCGCCTGACGGATTGATCACACTGTCAATTCCGCCGACAATGTCAGCATCTACCGTTGAGTACTCAAATGCAAGAGTTGTATTTACAAGTGTGCAGTTTTTAAGCACAAGATCCTCTATATAGCACATTCCCTGAAGGCTCTCGATAGTGCAGTTTATGAGCGTCAGGTTCTTGGTGTTCCAGCCGAGGTATGCTCCCGAGATATTGCAGTTTTCAACCGTGATGTTCTCGCAGTTCCAGAAAGCGTCACGGCCTGATATGCGTGAGTTTCTTATCACGATATTCTTACAGCCGTCAAAGCTGTACTTGCCGTCAAGGGTAAGACCGTCTATCTCCATATCCTCGCAGTTCATGCCGAGGTAATCTCCCTTGACAGTGATATTCTTTATCCGAACATTTTTACAAGCCCAGAGCGTTTCGGGAGCGTTTGTAAAGTTCACATTTGTCAGCTCCACATTACTGCACCTGCGTATACCCTTCTGAGCCGCATAGAGCGTATCTCTTATCGTGAGATCATCTGTATACCAGAGAGCCGCCCTTGCGCCCTCATCAAAGGTGCTGTCATGAACGTTCACCCCTTTGCTGTACCAGAGAGGATATTTTCCTCTGAATATTGTATCAACGGTCTCTGTATTGAAGCTGTGCTTCATCGGTGACTCTCCGACATCGAAGACGCTGCCTGTCACAAGGGTATCCCTTGCCTGAAACAGAGCTCTTTCCTCAAGAAAAGTTCCCTTAAATGTATGCTTCACTGTATACCCTCCTTTTTCATTATATACACAAGATAGTCAAGACAGCTGATGTTGTGCTCCTTTTCATGCACCTCATCAAGAAGCTCTTTTCTGTGCTCAGCCAGCAGCTTTTCGCACTTGCCCTCATCACAGATACAGCTGTCGAATTGCTCTATAAATTCCTCGCTGCAGCCTGCGTCGATAAGATTCTGCTTTATATTATCGGTCATAGAATGCACCTCATTTTATTTGTTGATATTATTATAGCACAGATGTCTGCAAATTACAAATGCTTATAATAAATATCAGGCTATGCTTGACGGTAATATCAAAATGTGGTATACTATTTCAAAAGGAGGAACACACTATGGACATTCGTGTACTGAAATATTTTCTTGCTGTTGCAAGGGAGCAAAGCTTTTCCGTTGCGGCTGAAAGGCTGTATCTCTCTCAGCCTACCCTGTCAAGGCAGCTAAAAGAGCTTGAAGACGAGCTTGGAAAGCCCTTGCTTATCCGTTCAAACAAGGGTGTTACCCTCACAGAAGAGGGCATGATACTCAGAAAGCGTGCAGAGGAGATAGCTGAGCTCCTCGACAAGGCTGAACAGGAGGTAAAGCACAGCAGCGATGTAGTCTCAGGCAAGGTTTACATAGGCGCAGGCGAGACCTACTCGATAAAGCTTATTGCAGACACTGCCAAAAAGCTCCAGACAGAGCACCCCGATATACAGTACAGCATCTACAGTGCAGACGGCACAGACGTACTTGAAAGGCTTGACAAGGGGCTTATAGATTTCGGCATTATCTTTCAGCCTTATGACAGCACCAAGTACGAGGGGATAAAGATACCGCTTAAAGATACCTTCGGAGTGCTTATGCGCCGTGATATGCCCCTCGCCGAAAAGGAGACTATAGAGCTTTCCGACCTGAAAGGGCTTCCGCTTATCATTCCGAGACAGCCGAACCACAACACCCGGATCTCAGACCTTCTGATCGAAAGCACAGGTGACGAAATGCACATTGCCGCTGAGTACAACCTTGTATATAACGGCTCGGTAATGGCAAGCGAGGGCATGGGCTACTGCATAACCTTCGACAAGCTTATAAACACGGAGGGCAGCAATATGTGCTTCAAGCCCCTTGTCCCGAAGCTTGAAGCTGAATGCACCTTCGTCTGGAAACGCTACACTGTATTCACCAAGGCAGCAAGCCTGTTTCTCTCCCGGTTCAGGCAGGACATCAAGGATTTTGATTTCAGCGAACAAGTAACAAATTAAGGCAACACCGCACGACCTCTGTGCATCAGATGCGCCGTCCAGAGGCGTTAGCCGTGGGTCGTGCGGTATTGCCTTAAACAAGAGCATAACAATGTCAAAGGCTGTCAAGGCGATAGACCCGAACGCTGAGGGCTTTGGGCCTGCTCTGTTCGGCTACACCGCCTTTACAAGCTTCGCAGGCGGTGCAGCTATGCTTGCACGAAGAAAAAAGAAGAGCTGAGAATTTACAAATATTGTATTCACATTATGTTCTTTAATATTTGATAGAATAAAATCGTTATGTATGCTATAATTACCAAAAGCTCTGCAAAAGGAGGATAACTATGGCGAATAAGGCAGTAAAGCTTCTGAATGAATATTTTGAAAAGGTATACTCCGCAGACACTACATCAAAATTTAATGCTCTGTGCAAGGAGTACTCTCAGCTTATCCCAATGGCTGACCCCGACGCTGAAACTGCAAAGCTCATGGAAAACATTTTTGAAGCTATGTCGCATATACTTTCCCCGGAAAGGAAGCATAACACCGGAAAAGAGCGCCTTTCCGATACTGAGAAGAAAGAAATGGACATGGTTCAGAGACTTATTGACATGAACCTCTTTACTTATCATTTCCAGCCAATAGTTCGTGCCGACACGGGAGAGATCTATTCCTATGAGGCTCTTATGAGAGCAGGAGATATAACAGAGATCACTCCGTTTCATATACTGAAGTATTCCGAGCTTACCGACAGGCTTGATGAGATAGAAAAGTATACCTTCCTTAATGTACTTCATTTTATGAAGACTAACCCTGAGCTTTTCAGGGATAAGCTTGTTTTCATTAACAGTATGCCAAGCGTTCACATCGACAGTGACAGTCAGGCTGAGATAGAAAGGCTCTTGTCCGAGCTTTCGGATAAGGTCGTTGTTGAGATGACCGAAAACTCCGAATATGATGACGATGACCTCAATGACATCAAGCGCAGGTATTTCAGGCTTAATATCCCGATAGCCATTGATGACTACGGCACAGGCTACTCGAATATCAGCAATCTTCTGAGATACACCCCGAACTACGTTAAAATTGACCGTTCTCTCATCAGCGGTATTCAGGATAACCCGAACAAAAAGCACTTTGTAAGGGAGATAATCGACTTCTGCCACGATAACGGCATTATGGCTCTTGCCGAGGGCGTTGAAACGTCAGAGGAGCTTCGTACTGTTATACTGCTCGGTGCTGACCTTATACAGGGCTTCTACACTGCAAGACCCTCTGCCGAGGTTATTCAGTCGCTGACCTATGAACTGAAGGCTGAAATAAAAGCCCACCAGCAGGAGCGTCAGAACGGCAGACGTCTCAGAATGTATACCGCTGAAAACGGAGAGCACGTCTCTCTTGAAAGGCTTGAAAAAGACGGCTACAGCTGTATCCGCATTGGCTCGGACTACACATGGGGAAATGTCACGGTAAGCGGCTCTGCAAGCCCCGATTCGGCGCTTCATATTGAGGTCGCTGAAAGCTTCAGCGGACAGATAACCCTCGAAAATGCCACACTTTCAAACCTGACCGAAAGCCCCTGCATTGATATAGGCTCGGACTGCGATGTAAGCCTTTTGCTTATCGGTGTAAACAAGCTTGTAAACAGCGGTATCCGTGTACATGAAAGCGCATCATTCACCCTTAAAGGCAAGGGAAACCTCGATATAGCTCTCGGAAGCTCCGACTACTACGGCATCGGAAACGACAAAGCTTCTCGTCACGGCACACTCATTTTCAATCAGGACGGAACAGTCAGCATTCGCGCTGACAGCCATGCAGGTGTGCTTATAGGCTCGGGACTCGGCGGTAAAATCAGCATACAGAGGGGCAGATACATTCTTAAAGGCAACGGAAGCATCAATGTCTGCGTAGGCTCACTTGACGGCGATACAAGAGTTGAGCTTCACGGCTGTGACTTTGAGGGCACTGCTCTCGGTGCTGTCGGAGTGGTGATCGGCTCTATGAACGGCTCTGCGGATATCCATGCGATATACTCAAGTGTCAAGTGCATTTCGTCAAGCCAGCTATCTGCCTCGATCGGAACAATAGAGGGCAAAAGCGCAAAGCTTCATGCAGAGAGCGTAAGCATAGAATCTAAGAGCAGCGCTGATGCACTCACTTCCTTCGGTGCGCTCAATGGTCTCTCAGATATAAGGATCGAACGCTCCTCTGTCAAGGCAGAGGCCGAGGGCGCAAAGGCGCTCATATTCGGAAGCCATCAGAACGGCGCTAAGCTCACACTTACTGATGTTGATATCTCGGCATCAATTTCAACCGAGCACGCAGCCTACATTATTGCGGAAAAATCCGATATACACACCTCGGGCGGAAGATACCGCTTTACTATCAACGGCAGCGAAGCCAGCGGGCCTATACACTGATATATAAATACCTCAGACAGTATTTATATATCATATTAAAATACCATATATAGTATTCAGATATAAAAAACTGCCCGAAAGGACAAGTCTTTCGGACAGCTTTTTTCTTTTATGCAGGCTTTACATTCATGATCTGTGTGAAGCCTGTGGTTTCAAGTATTTCCAGAACTATGGGTGATACATTTACAATGGACAAAGGCTGTTCGTATCTTGTGCCGACCTGCAAAAGCACCCTGAGCCCTGCACTGGATATATACTCAAGCTTCTTCGCATCAAACAGGGGCGCTGTATCAGAGCACTTTTCCAGTACATCAAAGACAGCCTTTCTAACCTCTTCGACATTGTTCATATCTATTCTTCCCGACAATGAAATCGTCAGCTTTCCGCTTTCAAAAACCGAATCAACATTCTGCATAGCTGTTCTCCTTTCGTTTTAACCGCCTCAGACTTAACCGTCTCAGACGGAACTCACTATTATTATGCATTATTTTGTCGGATTTGTCAATAGGAAAGTTTTTTTGAAAATTATTGAAAAATTATTTAAAAGACTTGAAATCATTATTAATATATGTTATAATATGTAAATAAGTATAGTGTACGTTTAACTAAACCCAGTAATTATTTTAGGAGTATCTCATTATGAATGAAAACAAGCGTAAAAGCCTGACATTTGTCAACCTTGCACTTGCGCTCGCAAATGACTATAAAACGCTGTATGTTATCAGCTCAGATGATGACAGCTATATTGAGTATGCTCCTCACGGCGACGATAAGGAGCTTGTTCCTGTTTCCAGCGGTGATGATTTCTACAGCGATTCAATAAAAAATGCAAGGGAGCAGGTCTGGCCTGCTGATCTTGAGTTTTTTCTTAATGCAATTAGCAAGGAGGCTGTTGTCAGCGCTCTTCAGGACGGAAAATCTTTCTCTCTGAACTACCGTCTGAATATAAACGGTGTACCCCGCTACTATTTTCTTAAAACTATACGTGCTACCGACAGAAGCATAGTTATCGGCGTTCAGGACATTGACAAACAGAAGCGCCGTGAGCTTGAAAATGAAGCTGTCAGCAGAACCTATTCGGAGATCGCAGATTCTCTTGCAAGCCTGTTTGAGGTTATCTACCATGTTGATATTTCTACGGGGCGTTATACTGAGTACAGCTCCAGCGAGAGCTATGCGGAGCTTGGTCTTAGCAGCAGCGGAGCTGACTTTTTCCGCAAGGCGCAGGAGGATATTGTCCGTGTTGTACATAAGGATGATAAGGAAATGGTGGTTCAGCGCTTTGACCGTGAAAGCCTTATAAAAGACCTTCGGGAAGAGGGCTCGGTTCAGCTGACTTACAGACAGGTGCTTGATAACAGGATACAGTATGTGCAGATGCTTGCCTTTTTCAAGAAAGACAACGAGGAGCGCCTTGTAGTTGCTGTCAGGAACATTGACCAGCAGATGCGCAATGAGCAGAGGCTCAGACAGCAGAGCCGTGATTTCAGCGATATGGCTATGGCTCTGGCTCAGCAGTATGAGGTCATTTACAGGGTAGACCTGAACACAAATGAATATTTTGAATACACCTCAAGCACGCAGTTTGCTCGTCTGGAGCTGGGTACTGTCGGGAAGGATTTCTTTGCCGAAGCAGCAGAGAACATGAAGCACGAAATCTACAGCGAGGATCTGCCCATGATGCAGATGTCAATGAAAAAGGAAAACCTGATTGAAAGCCTCGGCGTTTCGGGAAAGGTGTTCTTTAACTACAGGCAGATAATTGATAACAGACCTCAGTATGTGTCTTTGTATGCGGTCAGACCGAGCGATGACTCAGACCATATCATTATAGCTGTTGCAAACATTGATGCCGCAAAGCGAATGGAGCTTCAGTACAGAAACGCAGTTGACCTTGCAAACCGTGACGCTCTTACCGAGGTCAAGAACAAGAGAGCCTATGCCCAGTGTGAAATGGAGCTCGACAATCAGATATATGCAGGAAAAATATCTGGGTTCTCAATCGTTATCTGCGACCTGAACGGTCTGAAAAATGTAAATGACACACTCGGACACAAGGCAGGAGATGACTTTATCAAAAGCGGCTGCAAATACATCTGCGACACCTTTGACCACAGCCCTGTTTTCCGTATCGGCGGAGATGAGTTTGCGATAATCGTCAAGGGCAGAGATTTTGAGCGCCGTGATGAGCTTATGGAGCGTTTCAGAACGATCATGAACGAGAACAAGCAGAAGGGCCTTGTGACAGTTGCCTGCGGTATCTCCGACTTTGACCCTGTCAGGGATATGAGAGTGCAGGACGTTTTCGAGCGTGCCGATGCACTGATGTACGAGAACAAGAAGTTTCTGAAAGCCGGAAACTGATATGAACAAATACAGAGATATACTCGCAGAGAAAGCGTCGGAGAGCGTGCTTGAAAAAAGAGCTTCCGTCAGCTATTCTGCTTTCAGAAAATACAGCTACTACTCACGGACAGCACAGCGTGAGACCCCTGTAAATGTACTCCTGCCTGCCGAAACGGAAGAGGGCAGACGCTATCCTGTGCTCTACATTCTGCACGGCTACTGGTGCGATGAAAACTGGATGAGCGACGAGAGGGTGCATATCCCCGAAATGCTTGCAAACCTCACCGCTGATGGCTCTGCCGAGCAGATGATAATTGTATGTCCGTACATCTATTGCAGTAAGGATAAGCCTCGCTGTACCGCTATGGACTATGAGAACTCCTCAGCCTATGATAACTTCATCAATGACCTGAATACTGACCTTATGCCCTTTATTGAAAACACCTTTCCTGTCCTGACCGACCGTGAAAGCACTGCCATAACAGGCTTTTCAATGGGCGGAAGAGAAGCACTTTTTATAGGGCTCAGTCAGCCTGAGCGCTTCGGCTATATAGGTGCTGTCTGCCCCGCCCCCGGGCTTGTAAGAGGTACAGAGGATCCATTTAATCTGGAGAACGAAGACCTTCGCTTTGAGCACGATGCCCCGAAGGTGCTTCTTCTGAGCGCCGCCGTCGGAGACCCTGTAGTCAGGGGCTGCCCCGAGCTTTATCACAGGCTCTTCACCGAGAACGGCACAGAGCATATCTGGCATCACATTCACGGCACAGGCCATGATGCAGACAGCGTTATACCTCACCTGTATAACTTTTTAAGAATGATATTCCGATAAAAAAACGCACAGGAAAGCCTGTGCGTTTTAGCTTGTTGCAAAAGTCCTTTTAAACGGGGTCTGGGGCGTAGCCCCAGTGGGGCAAAGGGGCGAAGCCCCTTCCTCCTCTTACCCAGCCGAGGCTGTCTGGACGTAATGTCCAGACCTGACGAGGCAAAGCTCTGCACTATCTATCTCTGCGGTCAGGGCAGGAAAAGCTTCAAACAAAACTATGACGCGATGATGGTGCAGGGTTTTCCCTGCCCGAGAAACACGCCGAGGGCTGATTCTGCACTATTTTTGAGTTTATCGACAGACTGAAACGCACAGGAAAGCCTGTGCGTTTTTTATCCGCCGTGCTTTATCTTCTCTGTGAGAGCCAGCACCTCGTCCTTTATTTTCTCCCGACTTCTCCTTGTGACTGCCATGCTCACAGGGGCGGCAAGCCCTGCCGCCGCCAGCCCGAGCACACCTGTCACTACACCTATCGCAAAGTGCTCTGACCTGAGTATCAGGCTCATTCCCAGTCCCAGTATCAGCACTCCCGCAATCCCGAGCGCTATTCCTGCCATAGTTCCGGGAAGCTCTGCCCTTTTATCAAGAGCCCTCAGCCTTTCAAGGTCTGCATCGCCGCTGACATCAATATTTATATATTTTGAGGCTATCCTCTCTGCTTCCTCATTTCTGGCCGAGGAATAGCTGTAATTGAATTTCTCACTCATTGCCATTCTCCTTACTATTCTCAGGAGCACAGTGCAGAATAACGGTAAACACGCTTCCCTTTCCAAGCTCCGAGGACACGGTTATCTCTGCACCGATAATATCAATAATACGCTTTACCAGCGCCAGCCCGAGGCCGTTTCCTCCCGACGCATGAGAGGTATCCCCCTGATAGAACTTATCAAAAATGTGCCTGCCTGTTTCGCTGTCGATACCGCAGCCCGTGTCGGATACACTCACCGAGGCATACTCTCCGTGTCTCTTGACCGAGAGCCCCACAGTGCCGCCCTCATCGGTGAACTTTACAGCGTTAGAAAACAGATTGTTCCAGACTAAGCTCAGAAGCTCGGGATCGGCATTTACGATTATGCCGTCATCAATATCGGTCTCGATCTCAAGACCCTTTTTCTCCCATTCGCTTTCAAAGGCAAGCATACTCTCGCAGGCCTGCTCACTGAGGTCAAAAAGTCTGCTTTCGGGGAAGATCTGCTGGTTTTCAAGCTTGTTGAGTTTAAGTATGTTTGTTATCAGCTCCGCCAGACGCTTTGACGCATCATTGATAGAGCCTGCGTATTCAATGCGCTCCTCCTCGGACAGCCCTGTCGTCTTCAAAAGCGCCGCATAGTTCTGTATGACCGCAAGCGGAGTTTTCATCTCATGCGATACGTTTGACACAAAGTCCGTTCGCAGCGTTTCCACTCCCGAAAGCTCATCAGCCATTTTGTTTATACGCTCGATTATCACGTTATACCGGTTTGCTCCGAGAGGGTCTGTAAATGGCTTTATTCTCTCGGTAAAGTCGCCCTCGGTGAGCTTTTCAAGCCCCTCGGAAATTCTCCTTACAGGTCTGTCCACAGTGTACTTTTTCCTAAGCCTGTCTATCAGCCACACTATAAAGGCTATGAACAGCGCATTCGCAAACGTTATGATCGCACTGAATTCAATATCCTTCTTTGGTATGCCCATTATATTGAAAAACAGCACAAAGGAAGCCGTCAGCACAAAGGAGATAAAAAACAGTATTCCTAAGTATTGCAGTATGCTCAGAAGCCTTGCCTTGTTCCCGGGATTCATTTGAGCACCGCCTTATAGCCCAGCCCGTGAACGGTAACTATCTCAAAGTCATCGCAGTGCTCAAACTTTTCTCTGAGCTTTCTCATATAAACGTCAACCGACCTTAGCCCCGAGGTAGCCTCTATATCCCAGAACTCATTCATAAGCTGAGAGCGTGTAAAGGTCTTTTTCGGGTTTGAAAGAAGCTTGTACAGCAGACTGAACTCCCTGACTGTCAGAGCTATCTCCTCTCCGTCATAAACACAGCTCTGCTCGTCCTCGTTCATGGTGAGCTTTCCTACCGTCAGCTTTTTTTCGGCACTGATGTTTGCACGTCTCATAATAGCGCCTATTTTAAGGAGGAGCTCCTCTAAGTTTATCGGCTTCACCAGATAATCATCTATTCCGAGCTTGTAGCCCCTATGCATTGAGCGCATATCGTCTTTAGCGGTCATAAAGATGATAGGAATGTCCTTGTTAAGCCCCCTGACAGTTTCGGCAAACTCAAAGCCGTCTATCTTCGGCATCATAATGTCGGAGATTATCAGGTCAAAGCCCGAGCCGTACATCTCATTATAAGCATCGGCAGCACTCAGACAGCCCACAGCCTCAAAACCGTTCAGATTCAGATATTTGCAGACAGTGGCATTAAGCTCCTTGTCGTCTTCAACAATAAGTATTCTTACCATTTGGTATCAACTCCGCAAGTATTTTTATCAATTATAGCATAAGTTTCCCCAAACTTCAAGAAGCGCATACCCTTTTTAACATTTCTCAAACATATTTTTTCGCAAATGAGTAAAATTGTCTTGACAAAAATCAACAAACATTTTATAATATATCCTATATAATATAAAGGATGTGGAAAAATGTATGCAACCTTCTGGGCGCTTTTGCCGCCTATAATTGCAATTATGCTGGCACTTCTTACCAAAGAGGTTTACAGCTCGCTGTTTATCGGCATACTTATGGGTGGACTTTTCTACGCTGATTTTCACCCTGTAAAGGCGATAAACCATATTATCGACGACGGCTTTGTATCGTCGCTTGCAGACGCATGGAACGTGGGTATACTTATCTTCCTTGTTATCCTTGGCACGATAGTCGCCATGATGAACAAGGCAGGCGGCTCGGCGGCATTCGGAAAATGGGCTCAGAACCATATAAAAAGCCGTGTGGGCGCTCAGCTTGCGACTATACTGCTGGGTGTGCTCATATTCATTGATGACTATTTCAACTGCCTTACAGTCGGCAGCGTTATGAGGCCTGTAGCTGCGGCTCACAAGGTTTCAAAGCAGAAGCTTGCTTACCTCATAGATGCAACGGCTGCACCTGTCTGTATCATTGCTCCGATATCCTCATGGGCGGCAGCAGTAACGGGCTTTGTCAAGAACGAGGACGGCTTCTCGCTGTTTATCAAGGCTATACCCTACAACTATTATGCTCTGCTTACGCTGGTATTTATGATCGGTATAGTAGTCTTTAAGTGCGATTTCGGCTCTATGGCGAAATATGAAAGGCTTGCTATGCAGGCAGAGCACCTAAGCGACAAGGAAGAGGAAAAAGAGCACAAGGGTAAGGTGATAGACCTTGTATTCCCGATAGTAGTGCTTATAGCTTCCTGCATCGTGGGAATGATCTACACAGGCGGCTTCTTCAAGGGAGAAAGCTTTGTAAATGCATTCGCAAACTGCGACGCTTCAAAGGGTCTTGTAATGGGCTCAATGGCGGCGCTTGTACTGACGATAGTTTTCTATCTGCTGAGAAGGATAATCTCCTTCAAGGAAGCAATGGAGTGCCTGCCCGAAGGCTTCAAGGCAATGGTGCCCGCAATACTCATACTCACCTTTGCATGGACACTTAAAGCTATGACCGACAGTCTCGGTGCGGCAGAGTATGTAAAGAGCCTTCTTGACGGCAACACAGGCTATTTCAGCAATTTCCTGCCTGCGGTGATCTTTATAATCTCCGCACTGCTCGCCTTTGCAACAGGAACCTCGTGGGGTACCTTCGGAATACTTATTCCGCTGGTTGTAAGCGTATTTGCAGGGAAAGACCACACAATGATGATAATCTCCATTTCAGCCTGCATGGCAGGCTCTGTCTGCGGAGACCACTGCTCGCCCATCTCGGATACAACTATCATGGCATCGGCAGGCGCAGAGTGTGTCCACGTCGAGCACGTTTCAACTCAGCTTCCCTATGCGATACTTGTAGCGGCTATCTCGGTAGTGAACTACGTTATCGCAGGCTTTATAAAGAACTGGATCATCTGCCTGTGCATAGGCATCGCAATGACGCTTCTGACCGTTTATCTCATACGCTATATAACAGGAAAGAACGATTCTAAGCTCAAGACCGAAGAGGTCGCTGAGCAAGCTGAATAAGAACACAAAAGACCTTCCGCTATGGAAGGCCTTTTTCTATCTCTCTATTCTTATATCCAGAAGTCCGATATGCTCGCCGAACTCAAAGGTCAGCGTATCTGCGCTCACATCGGAAGGCTCAACAGAGTACTCCTTAAAGTCATCATAGCTGTCGCTCGGCAGAAGCTTTACCTTGTGCTCCTGCTCACCGATAAGAAGCGTAAGCTCCCTCTCTCCCAATATGCTTGATGCCCTGAACGTTACTCTCTTTGCACCTGTGAGATCAATTCCGCCGTAGCTTACCTTTCCGCCCCAGCCTGTCACACGGACGTACTCGCTGTGCTCAGCCTTTGACCGGAAGAGCTTTGCGTTCTCTATCCTCTCAAACATAGAAGCCTTGAAGCTCACGCCCCGCTGACCGAT
>CAMMYU010000075.1:0-23942 GCA_946528545.1 uncultured Ruminococcus sp. | reverse complement strand
AAGCTGGCAAGCAGATGATGTGCAGAGGCGTTAGCCGCGGGTCGTGCGGTGTTGCCTTAATTATATCACAGTCGGGCAGGCTGTGTCAACACAAACGCAGTGAGCTGCCTCACTGCGTTTGTTTACTGATCAAGCATTCCCGGGGCTCTGTATTTCTCGGGGAGATATACGCAAAGTCTGTCAAGCTCCTTGTCACGCTCTGCCTTGTAAAGGTAAGAGCCCTTTTCTGTAGTGATCTGCTTTTCAAAGCTGTCGCCGTTAAGATAGAACGGATATACCTTCTCTCCGAAGCGGTTTATAGCCTGCTTTGCACCTGTACTCAGCACGTTTACGTTCCCACTCATGATGACCAGCTTGTCAAACCCGCTGCCTGTTACCATACAGTTTGCAGCCAGAAGCTCTGCTCTGACAAAGCCTGAGTTCACCGCAGTTGTAACATTACCTTCGACACTTCCGATACCTGTAACGTTTGTGCCCTCGCCGTAGGCTGTGATCTTGCTGTCGATGATCTTGATCTCGCCCCTGCCCTCAACCGAGCCGAGCGATGCGCCGTCATCGCAGTGTACTGTAGTGGATACATCTGCGTTTTCAAGTGTGATAAGAAGATCGTCGCCGCTGATGTTTCCTATAGCAGCTACTTTTTCACCGTCAGAGGTTGCATTGACCTTTCCGCAGATGTGTATATTCGCCTTACCCATCACAGCACCCATAGCCACCGAGTTTGCGGCATTTGCCATAATAGTTATATCGGCATCTTTGTCAACTCTTATATCGGCAGCGCCGCTTCCGCTTCCGACAGCTACACAGCACATACCTCTGCACTTGATGTCAAACACGCCCTTGATAAACCTGATGTGCGAATTTGAAATCTTTCCGCCGCCTATAGCGCATACCTTGTCGCCTGTGGACACCATTCTGAGCGTTCCGCCCATATCGAAGGTGATATTGCCGTAAGGGTCATTCATATTAGTACCGATACCTATGCTGTAGTTGCGGTTGTTAAGAATGAGAAGGTTTCCGTCGCCCGTAATGCGAAGGGAAGCGCCCTCGGGAACATAGATACCGTCTTTATTGAGAATGTTTTCTCCGATAAGAGTAAGCTTTGTACTGCTGCCCTTTCCAAGCTGAATAGTGCTTTCAACTGCGCCTTTGATATTTACATTTTCAAGAGTAATGTTCGCATTCACACCGTCAGCTATCTTGATAATCATGTCAATAGTATTTTCACTCTCACCGACTATCTTTACATTTCCGCCGATAATATTAATAAACTTGTACCTCTTCATAGTGAGGTCAACTATGTCAATTGTTTCGTCATACTTAGCTGTATAAACCTGTAAATTATCGGAATCGAATTTAAGGAGCTTGAGATTTTCGGATACGATCTCGTTTTTTATCTGTTCGGGTATCTCGGGGATAGGCTCCGGCTGAGGTCTTGAGGTGTAGTAGCCCTGAATATAGTCAAAGCCCATTTCGATTACGGTCTGCAGCTCCTCAGAGGTCTCAACGCCCTCTGCGAGCACCTTGATCTCATTCAGCCTTGCGAACTCTATTGTAGTTTTAACAGCCTTCTGCTTGTTGGTGTCATTGTTTATTCCGCTTATTAAAAAGCGGTCTATTTTCAGCACCTGAGGCTCATATCTCAGCAGGTTTACAATATTTGAATGTCCTGTGCCGTAGTCATCGACCGCGATCTGAACAGAGCCGTTCTCATCATTCATAAGCTTGATAAGGCTGAGCTCCTCATCGGTGATGGTATCCTGCTCGGTTATCTCCAGAACAAGCTGACCGAAGTAATCGTGATACTTATCCATAAAGTAGTCATAGTCATCAGTTGTAAGGAAATGTCCGGGGATAGTGTTCAGGAACAGCTTGTGTCCCGAGAAAGCTGCGGGGTTTGCAACAAGGCGCTCCATATTATTGAACATAGTAGCCTTTTCAATATCGTAGAGCCTGTCATAAGCCTGAGCCACATCAAGTATATCAAGCGGCGACATATTGATACCGCCTGTAGTTCTCATAAGTGCCTCATAGGCAAAGATGTTGCCTGTTCTTGCGTCAACGATAGGCTGATAGTGATAAGTGAACAGGTTTTTCTCAACAAGGAGATTGAAGGTGCTGTAAAGCTCCCTTGCGGAGAAGTCACGCTTTTTCACATTGCCCATGCCCTGCTTCAGACGGTTCAGGAAGAGCTCAGAGGAGGCAAGCTTGATATAGCTTTCCAGCGATGCTTCCCAGCCCGGGTTTACAACCGTACAGCCTGCATTTACCTCAACGTAGAATTCTTTTTTCTCATTTGAGTTAAACTCAGCCATACTTTCATAGAAATCGGTTGTAGCATCATTTATAGTTGTAGAGATCTTTTCAATATCCTCATACACATTTATAACAACAAACTCGTCCTCGGTTATTTTTGCAACGAGAGCTCCGTTCATGCTGTTAGCCTTTTTAAGTGCCTGAGACACTACCTTTATGACCTCTTCTGTCTCATACATTCCGTAGTTCTCATAAATGTAGGTGTACTTGAATATCGCATAGACCGATATAGTCATATATTTTTTGTGATTTTCGGACAGCGCCGCATAATCCTCAAACCATCTGGTAACGCCTTTAAGGTTCGGCAGACCTGTCATAGGATCGGTATAGATAGCATTTTCAAGGTTATGCATCATTCTCATCATCTGATAGTGATTGAGTATAGAATTAAAGATTATGTTGAAGGTAGTTGATACACGCTTTATCTTATCGTTATCGTAGGTAACGTTGCTTGTCCAGACAAGATAATATCCGCAGACCAGCGAGCCTACATAAATAGGCATAAGAACAAGTGCTCCGCCCTCTTCTAGCCAGCGCTCGTTTTTGGAAAACATTTCGCCCTCTTTGATTATCTCAACATGGAGCTCATACTTTGGCAGACCAAGCCCGTTTGTTGATGCAAGCACAAGGAACTCGTCGTCATCAATATCGGTAAGCAGGTCATCGGTGCTTTTTTCAAGAAAATCGTGATTGAGCATTATAAGCGAGCCGTACTGCGACATAGTAGAAAGTGCCGCAAAAAGCTCCTTCCTGTCAGTGAGTTCGATCAGGCGGTTTACCTGATTGTGCATAAAATCCTCGTGAGTATGCATATCAGCGATCTGCCTGTAAAGGGTAGCTATCTCATCGGTGGTATACATATCGTCGTTGTTTTCGCAGCCGCAGGATTCGGTGATAACGGGCTCATAAGGATAGAACTCTTCACGGGGTTCATTTTTCTCAAAGGCTTCATTTATAAGAGCGCAGCAAAACTCTGCCATTTTTGAGATATCCTCACGGCAGGTAGTGATCTTCGGATTGTAGTGACTTGCCTCGGAAATTCCGTCAAAGCCTGTTACGATAACATCATCAGGTACCTTCAGTCCTCTTTTCATAAGGAACTCCACAGAAGCCATAGCCATACTGTCATTAGCACAGATTATAGCCTGCGGAGGCTTAGACCTGAATGAGAAAATACGCTCAAGCTCGGTAAAGGTAGGACCGTCCCAGTAATCGCCGTAGCCGACCATTTCCTCGATAAACTGTATTCCGTTGTTTTTAAGAGCTGTTTTATAGCAGTTCAGTCTTCTGGTGGTAATATCATCACCGATTCTTCCGCCGATAAATATAGTATCCCGAACATTATGGTGAGTGATAACGTGCTCAATAACCTGAGTATAAGCCTCATCATAATTGCGCCCGAGAGAATAACAGCCCTCATAAGAGCCATTTATTATAATAACAGGAGCGCCTGCCTCATGAGCTCTGTTTATGACAGAATGGATAAGCTCTTTATTATAGATAGTCTCATCAAAAATAACAACAGCATCTATAATATTGAAATCTATTTTTTCAAAGACATCTTTAGCGCCCTCATCATACGTATCGTCAAAAAAGAAGTCAACAAGGCTGTTAAACAGCACGACTCTGAACCCAAGCTTTTCGCCGGCCTTCATTATGGCCTGAACGTACTCGGCATGGGTATTGTCATTTATTTTTGTTAAACAGATACCGATTATTTTTTTACCGTTTATCAAAACAAATCCCTCTCAATAGACATAAACAGTTTTCCAATTTAATAGATTAACTAATTATAACATTCCTCTGAGATTATTGCAATAGTTTTGCAAAAATTAGGCTATAATATACAAAAAACAAATTCTCTTTTTGCTGTTTTGACGTAACAAAATGGCAAAAAAAGGCAGAGTCTCTGAAAGACCCTGCCTTTTGGCGAAAAGACACGCTTTTATTCCTTGATAGCAGTTCTGTTTGAGATGTAATAACGTTCTCCGTTTATCTCATAAAGACCTTTTATGCCTGTATTCGTGCCAACAAAAGTTCTGAACACATTTTCAAAGTAATAACCGCCGTATGGTGCAGCTATCGGGACAAGCTGTGTAAGTCCGTCTGAGATAATAATGTTATTATCGTATACTATGCTTTCTTCCGATGACCAGTTATCCGTTCCGAGACCAGTATCGCCGCTTGCATTTCCATACGAAAACACTCCGCCCTTGCCCTTTGTGCCTTCTGCATTGGTTGTATTGCCTATAACTATCGTAGCCCAGCCCGATGATGTTTCTATTGAAATAAGCAGAGCATTATCACTCTTCACTATCGAATACCGATATGGGCTATTCGGTGAAATGGTATATCTATTAACAGAACTTATGTAAAACTGCAGGCTTCCGCCATTAAACAGGAACACATTGCCATAGGTTGCTCTGGTTTCAGTTACCTCGTCAAAATCCCACATTTCAGCCGCCTTTGCAATTAAATCCTGCGCAGTTGAAAAAATGCCGTTATAAATCTCAAATGCCATTATTCCGTTACCTCCTCAAATATGCCTGTTGCCGAGCCTGTCACTCCGCTGAGTATGCCGACTGTCTGACCGATTTCCGACTTTACTCCGGCCTTCTTCTTGATCTCGTCAAGTACGCTGAGCGCTTCCTCATAGGTGGGTATGGGAGCTGTCTCATCTGTAAGGCTGCCTGCTATATACAGCTCAAACACATTGCTCTTTTTCACAAGAGTGTAGCTGTCATCTGCATAAGCCTTCGCCAGCACCTGACAAAGCACGCTTCCTTCACGCCTGAGAAGCGATCCCTCGATCGTATGACTGCCGCCTGTCATATCGAGTTCGTAACTTATTCCGTCACCATAGTCTATCACAAGACTATAGGTGTCTGCGCCCTCGCAAAGATACCCCGACAGCGTGATCGTTCTTGCAGAGGTCTCCCCGATAAAGCCAAGAAGCTTATCATCGGCAGAGGCTCTGTAATCTGCACTGAGTGTTATTGTCATTAGATCTCCTTTCGTTTCTTTTCGCCGTATCCTTGGGACATTTATATTATAGAACATTTGTTCTGATTTGTCAAGTGCTTTTCCAATCTTTGTGCACCTTGAACAAAGTGCTTGACAGTTTATTGATTAACTGATATAATTAATACGATTAAGCTCGGATCGGGGGGGTGATGAAGCTGATGAAGACAAAAAAAGGCAAAATAGCGCTTATCTGCGGGTCTATAGCCGCAGGAATCGGGCTTATTACACTTGTTCTGTGGATATGGCTATGGCACCCTGAGATTTATATAAATGAGATTTCTCCAAGCAACGGCGGCAGTGATAAGGCGGCTCTGACTGACAGGAACGGAGACACCTGCGACTGGATAGAGCTTTATAATGCAACCGATAAGGAACGCAGTCTTGACGGCTTCGCCATTTCCAAGGAGGGTAAGGAAAGCTTTTCGCTTGACGGAAACACTATACCTGCAAAGGGTTATATAATAGTATACTGCTCAAAGTCGGGCTTTGATGATGAGTTCAAGGGTGCTCATGCGGATTTTAACATTTCAAAGACGGGGGAGGACACACTGGTGCTCAGCTATCACGGGTCTGAGGTCACTAAGGTAAAGCTTCCTCAGCTTGACAAGGGTATGTCCTATTCCAGAGGGGACGACGGGAAGTTCCATGTCAGCGAGCAGACCCCTATGGCTAAAAACTCCGGGGACACGCTTGGGGACACTGTGCGCTTTTCAAAAAAAGGCGGATACTACAGCAAGGGTTTTGACCTGAAGCTTAAAGCAGGAGAGGGTCAGACCATTTACTATACACTTGACGGAACTGACCCTGAAACTTCCGCAACACGGATAGAATATAAGGGTGAGATTTCAGTCGATGACCGTTCGGGAGATGAGAATGTGCTCTCGGCAATTGACCCTCAGCTTATAACGAATGACTACAATGAGGGAAAGGTTTTCCTGCCTAAGAATGAAGATGTTGACAAGGCGACGGTAGTTCGTGCCTGTGCAGTGGGCACATCGGGAAAGGCGGGTAAGACCTTTACGGAGACCTTCTTTGTGGGGCTGTCTCCGAAGGATCATAATGAGCTTCCTGTTATTTCGGTTGTGACAGACCCCGAGAATCTTTTTGATTACGAGAACGGAATTTATGTTCTCGGCAAGGTGTTTGATGACTACAAGGCGAAGTATGAAAATGTGCCGAAAAACGGTTCGGTGCCTGCGAATTACAATCAGCGGGGGCGTGACTGGGAAAAGCCCTGCCATATAGAATATTACTCAGAAAAGGGAGAGCTGCTCCTCTCGCAGGACTGCGGAATGAGAATTCAGGGAGGCTGGTCAAGGGCTGAGTATCAGAAGTCGCTGCGCTTTTATGCAAGAAGCGATTACGGTGCAAAAAGCTTCAAGCTTCCGCTGTTTGAGCACTTTACTGACAGCGAGGGCAAAAAGGTACACTCCTACGATACGTTCTTCCTCAGGAACGGCGGAAACGATACGAATTACTCTAAGTTCAAAGACCCGATGATACAGTCAATGGTAAGCGGAAGGCTTCCTGATACGCAGGAAGCAAAGGCCTGCGTGCTGTTTATTGACGGTGAGTACTGGGGCCTTTATACGCTGACACAGGATTACAGCGAGGAATACTTCTCGGAGAAGTACGGTGTGCCCGAGGACGACGTTGTTTACGTGAAAAGCGGAGAGCTTGATATCGGTAAGGAAAGCGATATGAAGCTCTATACCGATATGGCTGAGTTTATCACTCGCAACGATATGAAGAATGCGGAGAACTTCAAGAAGGCTTCCGAGATGCTGGATATGGAGTGCTTTGCTCAGTACTGTGCTATAGAGATGTACATTTTTAATACGGACTGGCCTCAGAACAATTTTGCCTGCTGGAGAACAAGGTCGGTGAGTGACAAGAATTATCAGGACGGAAAATGGCGGTTCTGCCTTTATGATACGGAATCCTCCTGCGACCATTATAATGAAAAGTATATTGACAAGAGTGAGTTCCTTTATCTGACGGAGCGCTCGGGAGAGGGTATCACTGATATTATACTGTCGCTTATGGAGAATGAGGAATTTGCTTCAAGGGTGGGCACGCTTATAGTCGAGCTGGGCGAGAACGAACTCAGCTATGATAACTACAAAAAGACCGCAGAGAAGTACAAGCAGGTCTACTATGAGGAGCTTCTGAACTATTACAAGCGCTTCCCGACGTGGGCAAGCAGAGAAGAGTGCTGTGACAAAATGCTTGAAAGAATGGACACATTCTTTAAGAGCCGTCCTGAACACATGAAAAAAGCCCTTGACGAGAAGGGCATAAAATACTGAACGGAGACATTATGGAACAGAAGGTAAACTATCAGAAAAAGCTGGATACTATTTTAAAAGGGCTCGGAGATGAAACTCCGACCCTTATGCTTCATAGCTGCTGTGCGCCGTGCTCGTCTTATGTGCTGGAATATCTGGCGGAGTATTTCAGAATTACTGTTGTGTACTACAATCCGAATATCAGCCCCGAGGCGGAATTTCGCAAGAGGGAAGAAGAGCAAAGACGTTTTATTTCCGAGCTTCCTGTTAAGAATCCTATCACTCTGCTGACCCAGAATTATGACCCGCAGGAGTTCTACGATGCGGTCAGGGGACTTGAAAAAGAGCCCGAGGGCGGAAAACGCTGCTTTGTATGCTACAGGCTTAGACTTGAACGTGCGGCAAAGCTGGCCCTTGAGCAGGGCTTTGATTACTTTACAACTACGCTGACACTTTCGCCGCTGAAAAATTCGCAGATCATCAACCGCATAGCAGAAGAGGTCTCCGAGAAGTACGGTGTTAAGTGTCTGCCATCGGACTTCAAAAAGCGTGAGGGCTATAAGCGCTCGATAGAGCTTTCAAAGGAGTACGGCCTGTACAGACAGAATTACTGCGGCTGTGAGTTTTCAAAGAGGGAAGCTTGACTTTATAAAACATAAGTGCTATAATTTTAACAGGAACGTATCGTGAAAAACGGTAGGCGGTCAAATCCAACCTCCGACTTAACGGAAGGAGGTGAGCAAAAAATGAGCGTTACAGATGTACTAACACTACTTATTCTGATAACTAACATTGTTGCCCTTGTGGTCAGCATTTGCAATAAAAAGAGATAGCCGCCCTCACACCACTAAGGACGGTTATCAAACAACCTGATTTTAGGAGGTGGCCGCTTACTAGCGGTACGTTCTCCTTTTCTGATAATATTATACCACGTTTTCAGCCGCTTGTCAATAGAAACGGCTTCTTTGAAAATTTTAACAAATGCAAACTTTTTAGCGCCTTATTAGGGGGATTTTTTACCCTAATAACTGGAAAAGCAGTGTAAAAACGGCGCTGATTCTGCAATTTTTATTAAATGTGTCTAAAGAATTGTGATATGTTTGTGAAAATTGCTGATTGAAATGCTGTGAATTATATGTTACAATGTATTTACAATTTATATTGAGGTGATATCGCTCAATATCAATTGAAAAATATTTGAAAAATGGAGGAAATTCAAATGAAAATTTCAAAAGTTCTGGCAGGAATGTCAGCAGCTGCACTTGCAGCTTCAATGATGAGCATTGCAGCAAGTGCAATGGATTTTGAGAATGAGCTTTCTGCCGGTGTATCGTTCCAGAATGATACAAGCGCTGCAACACTCGCTGAGTGGGCAGATACAAGTTCTTCTATCACAAACTTCTCTTTTGGTGAGGAGTTCACAATCACATTTGATGCCGGTAAGGACACACTCAAGCCTGCAAACTATTTTGCAATCGAGACAGGCATTGAGCAGAAAGATGCAAACGATGAGACAGAGATTGATCAGTATTCTGTCACAATCTCTTCTATCAAGGGCGACGGTGAGGAGCTTAGCTTCGATCCTGAGGGACTTGATGTACATTTTGAGAACGGCCTTCTCAGATGCGAGCTTTACAAGAACGCTGATTGGGGCGGAAAGGCAACAGCTTATGATGGCAGCTGGAAAGCAGTAAGCAAGCTTGAGATCACACTTACAATCGACAAGGAAGAGCCCCCTGCCGAGCCTTTCGTAGTTCCTGAAGATGCTATCTTCTTTGAAGATCAGGATTGGTGGGGCAACGATGCTTGGGGCCAGATGAACGGTGTTGAGCCTACAGCAGCATGGAATGGTGACGGACTCGCTCTTTCTTACGGCGTTGACGGCTATACTGCTGATTTGAGCGATGCATATATTCAGATCGTAGTTCAGACAGCTGAACCCCTTGAAGAGGGCACTGTTGTATTCAAGTACAATGATATGGACGATGCAGGCGATTACGTTGTAAAGGCAAGAGGCGATGAGGCAAACAACACCTATATGATTTCTGTTCCTTATACAGCATTTGCTGAGCTCACATCTCAGGTTAATGAGGATTGGGTAACTGATGGCTGGCTTGCAAACCAGTTCCAGATCGGTGATGTTATTGATGATGGCGCAAAGGTTTGGGCTTACATGACCGGTGTTAAGTATGTGGAAGATGTTGAGTCTGATTCTGAGTCTGAGAGCGAGTCTGAGAGCGAGTCTGAGGCAGAGTCCAAGGCTGAAGAGTCTTCTACAGCTCCTACAGATTCCAAGAAGGCTGATTCTTCTTCTAAGGCTGCTGCTGCTGCTACAACAACTAACCCTGGCACAGGCGCTGCTGCTCTTGCAGTTGTAGGCGTTGCACTTGCCGGTGCTGCTGTTGTAACAACCAAGAAGAGAAAGTAATTTAAGATAATCTTGATTACTTTGTAAATAGGTTTCACCCCTCTGCGTGAGGGGTGAAATTATAAGGAGGTATTTAATATGAAAATATCTAAGATCCTTGCAGGCTTTTCCGCTGCTGCTCTTGCTGCTTCGATGATGTCTATGGTATCATTCGCAGAAGATGCTGATGATGTTCGTGTCGCTCCTGCAATGGGAAGCATCTGGAACGGAGAAGAAGGTGTTGAGATCACTGATTATGAGTTCGCTGAATGGGGCGGCGCCTGGGTACAGGTTGACTTAGTTGCGCCTGATGGATTTGAGGTTGATACATCAGATGCTATGTTTGTAGTTGAGATGGTATCTACTAAGGACGTTTCAAAGGACGATCAGCTTTTCAGATACATTGACACAGAAGACGGTACCGAGTTCGTAGCAACTGCTGATCAGGATTATGCAGCAGGTGAGACTATAGTTCAGGTTGCTGATTTTGACGAACTTGCTGCTGCTGTCGGTGCTGAAAATTCTGAAAATTCCTGGGGCACAGGCTTTGGTATGAGTATGCAGTTCTGCCTGCCTGTAACTGCTTCGGTTTATGCTGCAGGCTTCGATTTTGTTGAGGAAGAAGATACAGGTGACATAGACTACTCCTGCGGCTGCACAGCTGAGACCTGCAAGTACTGGGACGCTGAGAAGAATCAGTGCGGCTGCGGCTGCCACGATGAGGCAGAGCTTACTGCAACTCTCGGATTCGCTGCTAACTGGTTCCCACAGGACTGGGTATCAAGCGTTGATATCACAGGCGACGGTGAGTACAGCATCAAGATGATTCCTCACGATGAAACAGGAGCTGAGCTTGAGGAAATTCCTACATTCGCATTCTGGAATGCTGAATCAGACAAGGCTAATCAAAACGTATTTGTAGTTGATATTCCTAACGTTTATGACGGCCCTGAGGGTACTAAGGATGCTGACGGAAAGAAGTACAGCGAAGACAACGTAAGAAATCTTATCTATCCTGATGTAAAGATCACTCTTGAGAAGCTGCTCGTAAACGGTCAGGAGATTGAGTTCGATGCTTCCAAGATCAAGTACGGCAACATCGAGAACGATAAGACCAACTACAGAATCGAGATCTACAACGAGTACGGCGATACAAAGGCTGATCCTGCATTCGATCTCAGAGATTTAACAGGCGAGGATCTTGAGGTCGTATTCACAGTTGAGGGTCTGAGCAAGCCTTGCATCTGCGATGAAGAGACCGATGAGTCTTCACAGCCTGAAGAGTCTAAGGCAGAGGAGTCCAAGGCAGACGAGTCTAAGGCTGCTGATTCCAAGGCTGCTGATTCTAAGGCAGCAAGCGCTTCCACTACAACTAACCCGAGCACAGGTACAGCTGCTCTTGCAGTTGTAGGTATTGCTCTTGCAGGTGCTTCTGCAGTAGCTGCTAAGAAGAGAAAGTAATTCATAACTGAATACTTATAAAGAGCTTGCTTTATGGCAGGCTCTTTTTTTATGAATATTTTTGTATTTGCTTTACATTTGCCGAAGTTTGTGATATAATGTCAATGTATGATGTCTAATACAGATACAGAGGAAAGTTATATGGATCAAACAAAAAGCGCAGTCCCGATAGATAAGGCGGTCAGACGGGCACTTAAAGAAAACGCTAAAAAGAATGTCAGGCTCAATTATATTGCCTGCATAGCTGTGTGCTTTATTATGGTGTTTATCGCCAGCGAGTACCACGCAACTGTGCAGAATATCTCAGCTTATGACAGGGTAAATGTCGCCGATATGAAATATGACGCTGAGGATAAGCTCGAAATCATTGACGATATGCTTGAGAAAAAACTCTCCTATGAGGAGGCAAGTGAAAAATGGCACGTTGATGATCCGGCTGCGATAAAACGCTGGCACGAGCTCTACAAGGCGAACAGGCTTGATGCCCTGACAGCTAAGGAGATCACGTTCTTCGCATCGGCAGGGGATACCTCAAACATTGATATTCTGCTCAATGCACTGAACCTTGACAGCACCGCCAGACAGAAGGCAAAGTACTACCTCAATGAACGGGGTCTCGGCTTTGTGAGCCTGTCATCAGCGTACTTTGATATAGTTACCAAAAACCATTCGTACAAGTTCTCGCTTATCAACACCTTTGTCGGACTGGCAAGGGGAAGAACGCCGTTCAGCATAGTGACCTCACTGATATATACGGTGTTTCTGTTTATGTTCACAATGCTTGTGGTGAATATACTTATAGTAAGCGAAAGGCGTTTTTTCTTAGAAAACCACAGCTACCACGGAACACGCACGGGAAGGCTGGGCTTTCTGCTTCGGGAGAGAACCTTCAAGCCTGCCCTTACTATGCTTCTGAAAGACATTTATTTCACTTTATGGGCATTTACGATAGTAATGATACCCATAAAGATCTATGACTATATGTTCGTTCCGTATATTTTGGCGGAGAATCCGAATATAAGCTCAAAAAAGGCGATAAAGCTATCCCGTGATATGATAAAGGGTCACAGAATGGAGATCTTCAAGCTGGATATGACAATGCTCGGCTGGTATTTTCTGACGAGTGTAAGCTTCGGCTTTGTGGGTATTTTCTATGTAAACCCTTATGTTACCGCACTTAACTGCGAGTGCTATCTGTTTCTCAGAAGGCAGGCGATAGAAAACGGCATGGAGGGCTGTGAGGAGTTTAACGACTGCCTCTTAGACCTTGACCTGTATGAGGAGCAGCTTCTTTCACGTTCAAATGCTGAGGGTAAAATACCCGATGTTTCACTTATCGCACCTGTACACACAATAACCGATGACTACGGCGAAAATAAAGACGTTACCCTCGGGGAGCTGCGTGCTTCAAAGCAGTATCCCGGCCTCAGACCTGATGCACCGTCGCATTTCAGCCGATTTGCAAACAAAGTCATCGTTCACAGAGATTATCACAGAAAATACGATATATGGGCATATATTGGAATGTTCTTTGCATTCTCGTTCGGAGGCTTTGTATGGGAGGTGGCTATCCACTTTATTGAGGACGGTATCATTGTCAACAGAGGAACGCTTTCGGGACCGTGGCTGCCTATCTACGGAGTCGGAGGCTGCCTTGCAGTGCTGCTTTTGAAAAAGTTTATTGACAGCCCTGTGCTTACCTATGTGATAGTGTTCTTCGGCTGCTCTGTGCTGGAATTCGGTACAGCTATGTACCTCGATAAGGTAAAGCACGTAAAGTACTGGAACTACACGGGGTACTTTGGAAATATCGACGGAAAGGTCTGCATTGAGGGCGCTATGGTGTTCGGCTTTGCTGCCTGTGCAACGATCTATATTTTAGGGCCTCTGGTAGATGACATACTGAAAAAGATGAAGCCTGCGGTGAAGATAGCAATTTGTACATCGCTTGTGGTGATCTTTATAGGCGACAATGTTTATACAAAGTTCCACCCGAATGAGGGCGAGGGAATCACCGATTATGCGGCATCAATATCGGTTTCTGAGGTCTTGACAAGCGGAGAAACGAGTGATATAATTATTACATAAGAATACTCTGGGGAGCTTGTAAGCAGGCTGAGAGGAGGACGCCCGAGTCCTCGACCCATGACCTGATTTGGATAATGCCAACGTAGGGAAACCGTTTTGTAATTGCGGGAGCTGTCTGTTGGCGGCTCCCTTTTTTGTCAGGAGGGATAATATGGTAAAGGTAAACGGAGAAATGCTGAGCGCTGACGGAAAGACAATAGCTGAGCTGGTTTTGGAGTGCGGCTATGTCAGAGAGAGAGTTGCTGTTGAGCTTGGCGGTGAGATCGTTCCAAAGGCTAAGTATGAGGAAACTGTCCTTAAAGACGGAGACAGCGTTGAGATCGTAGGCTTTGTGGGGGGCGGTTAGATGGTTCCGACAAGAGAAGAATGGTACAAAGCCCTTGAAGAACGTCACGGAAAGGAAACTCAGGCGAGGTTTCAAGCTGCAAGCGTTGCGGTCTGCGGTCTTGGGGGCTTGGGCTCGAATATAGCGGTATTTCTCGCAAGAGCAGGCGTCGGAAGACTGCACCTTATCGACTTTGACAGGGTGGATATTTCAAACCTGAACAGGCAGCAGTATTTTCCCGAACAGCTCGGTATGCTCAAGGCCGATGCGCTGTCTGAAACGCTGAAGCGGATAGCGCCGTACTGTGAGATAACAGCTCAGAACGTGAAGCTGACCGAGGAGAATATCCCCGATATTTTAGCTCCCTTCGACATAATCTGTGAGGCCTTCGACAAAGCCGACCAGAAAGCAATGCTTGTAAATACGGTGCTTGAAACATTTCCAGATAAGCCCCTTATATCGGGCAGCGGAATGGCAGGGCTGGGCTCTGCGAATACTATACAGACACGCAGGGTGATGAAAAACTTTTACCTCTGCGGTGACGGCAAAAGCGATGTAGCCGAGGGGCTCAGCCTTGTGAGTGCAAGGGTGGCAGTCTGTGCGGCACATCAGGCAACTATGATATTAAGGCTCATCTCAGGCGAGAGCGAGCCATGAAAGGAAGAATAAATATGCAGGACGATAAGTTAATTATCGGAGGACACGAATTTGATTCACGTTTTATACTCGGCTCGGGAAAGTATTCCCTGTCGCTCATTCAGGCGGCTGTCGAACACGCAGGTGCGCAGATCATCACCTGCGCAGTAAGACGTGCAAACACCAAGGAGCAGGAGAATATTCTTGACTTTATCCCGAAGGGAGTAACGCTGCTGCCGAACACCTCGGGCGCAAGAAATGCAGATGAGGCAGTCAGGATAGCAAGGCTCGCAAGGGAGCTCGGCTGCGGAGATTTTGTAAAGATCGAGATAATGAGAGATACAAAGTATCTCCTGCCCGACAATGCCGAGACTATCAAAGCAACCGAGATACTTGCTAAAGAGGGCTTTGTGGTAATGCCCTATATGTACCCCGACCTTAACACCGCAAGAGACCTTGTGAATGCAGGTGCGGCAACAGTTATGCCGCTTGCATCACCGATAGGCTCGAACAAGGGGCTTGCTACTAAGGACTTTATTCAGATACTTATTGATGAGATAGACCTGCCTATCATTGTTGATGCAGGTATAGGAAGACCCTCTCAGGCCTGTGAAGCTATGGAAATGGGCGCAGCGGCGGTTATGTCGAACACTGCGCTTGCAACAGCAGGCGACCTGCCGATGATGGCAAGTGCGTTCAAGAAAGCAATTGAAGCAGGCCGTCAGGCTTACCTGTCGGGTCTTGGAAGAGTGCTCGTAAGGGGCGCATCTCCCTCGGATACGCTGACGGGCTTCCTGAGAGATTAAGGGGGCGCAGATCTTGGACGAACAGTATTTTATAGACGCCGAATCTCTTTCGGAAAAGGCTCTGGAGAAAAAACACAGGCTTGAAAATGACCCCTCATCAAGAACGAACCACATGGAGTACATGGAGGGGCAGGAGCAGATAAAGTCGGATATCCGTGAAAAGGTAATGCGTGAAGTAAACTCCTATGAGCCATCAAGGTACACGGCTGTTGATGTGAGAAGAGCTCTTGAAAAGGAGACCCCGAATATCGAGGACTTAAAGGCAATGCTATCGCCTGCGGCCGAGCCGTTCCTGGAGCGCATGGCAGAGAGGGCGAGGATAGAGACAAGAAAGCATTTCGGAAACACGGTGTATATCTTCACACCCTTGTATATCGCAAATTACTGCGAGAACTACTGCGTTTACTGCGGCTTTAACTGCTACAATGATATAAGGCGAATGAAGCTTTCTATGGAGCAGATAGAAAAGGAAATGAAGGTCATCGCTGACAGCGGAATGGAGGAGATACTTCTCCTGACAGGCGAGAGCCGCAAGATGAGCGACATCAAGTACATCGGTGAGGCCTGCAAGCTTGCGAGAAAGTATTTCCGCATGGTAGGAATAGAGGTCTATCCTGCTAATGTTGAGGACTATAAATATCTGCATGAGTGCGGAGTTGACTACGTTACAGTCTTTCAGGAGACCTATGATTCCGACAGGTATGAGCAGCTTCATCTTCTCGGTCACAAGAGGGTATACCCCTATAGGTTTGACGCTCAGGAAAGAGCCCTTATGGCAGGTATGAGGGGAGTTGCAGGCTCGGCATTGCTGGGGCTGTCAGACTTCAGGAAGGATGCTCTTGCATCGGTGCTGCATATGTATTTCTTACAGAGAAAGTACCCCCATGCCGAAATATCGCTCTCATGTCCGAGACTGAGACCGATAATCAACAACGATAAGATAAATCCTCAGGACGTAAGCGAAAAGCGCCTTTGCCAGATACTTTGCGCATACAGGATATTCCTGCCCTTTGCAGGTATTACGGTATCCTCCCGTGAGAGCGAGACGTTCAGAAACGGCATTGTAAGAATTGCAGCTACGAAGATCTCGGCAGGTGTTTCCACAGGTATAGGCGACCACGAAAGCAAGTACACAGGGAAGGAGGAGAGCGAAGCAGGCGACGAGCAGTTTGAGATAAACGACGGAAGAAGCCTTGACAAGATGTACAAGGATATGTCCGATGAGGGCTTGCAGCCTGTGCTCAACGATTACCTTTATGTGTAAGGTCATTTGCGTAACGGACTTAAAGCTCTGTGAGGACAGTGAGGCACAGCTCAGACGTCTTGGTCACAGCGGAATAGATACTCTGATACTCAGGGCAAAGGAGCTCTCCGAGGGGGAATATTGTGATCTTGCAAAAAAGGTCATGAGCATTTTCAGTTCAAGCCGAACGGAGGTCATACTGCACAGCTTTTATAAGACAGCAGCCAAGCTCAGAGCAAAGAAGATACATCTTCCTCTGCCGATACTCAGAGAGCTTGACGAGAGCACAAAGGCACAGTTCGAGGTGATCGGAGCTTCCGTTCATTCCGTCAGTGAAGCGAGAGAAGCGGTATCGCTGGGTGCTTCATACCTGACGGCAGGGCATATTTTCGAGACTGACTGCAAGAAGGGCCTTGCAGGGAGAGGTACAGCATTTCTCAGAGAGGTCTGCGATAGTGTCAGCGTGCCTGTTTATGCGATAGGTGGGGTAGCTCCCGAAAATGTATGGAGGGTAAAGCGTGCAGGCGCAGCAGGTGTGTGCCTTATGAGCGCATTTATGAATGGCGAGCCCTCCGTGCTTGTAAATAGCCTCAGAGACAGTATGAGCAAAAGGATAACCGAGGAGCAGCTCAGGCTTTATGCTATCACAGACAATAGGTATTTCCGTGACAGAGGAATGGTCGAATGTGTTGAGGCGGCTCTGAAAGGCAGAGCGAATATCATTCAGCTTCGTGACAAGGGCGTGAGCCATGAAGAACTTGTGCATGAGGCAAAGATCCTCAGAGAGGTATGCGGCAGGTACGGTGTGCCTCTCATAGTCAACGATGACTGGAGGGCGGCTCTTGAAGCAGGTGCGGACGGAGTTCATGTCGGCATAGAGGACGACTCCGTTGCCGAGATAAGAAAGCACGTTCCCGAGGGCTTTATCATAGGGGCAACCGCTAAAACAGTTGAGCAGGCTCAGACCGCACAGGCACAGGGGGCTGACTATTTAGGCGTAGGGGCAGTGTTTCCCTCACCTACAAAGCCCGATGCGATACATATTGACAAGGCACAGTTCGCACAGATAAAGCAGTCTGTCCGCATACCCTGTGTGGCTATAGGCGGCATAACAAAAGCAAATCTTCCGACCTTGTCAGACCTCGGTGCGGACGGCTTTGCAGTAGTGTCGGCGGTGTTCGGCGCAGAGAACATCGAAGCCGAAACTAAGGAACTGGCACTTCTTTGCCGATAAAGATTCAGATAAAAGCGGCCTCTTGGGGGCACCACCTGAGACCGCTATATAAAAGTTTATGCTATATGAAAGGAGTTTTCTAATGAAAACAGCATTGACTATCGCAGGAAGCGATTCCTGCGGAGGCGCCGGTATTCAGGCAGATATCAAGACTATGACAGCAAATGGTGTTTATGCCATGAGTGCTGTCACTGCACTTACTGCTCAGAACACCTTAGGCGTGACGGACATTATGGAGGTAAGCTCAGATTTTCTTTCTAAGCAGCTCGACTGCGTTTTTGAGGATATCAGACCCGATGCAGTCAAGATAGGAATGCTTCCTACGGAGGAGCTTATTTCGGTAGTAGCCGCAAAGCTCATTGAGTACAAGGCGGTGAATGTTGTGGTTGACCCCGTAATGGTAGCCACAAGCGGAGCAAGGCTTCAGAATGAGGGCTGTATAGGTGCTTTAAGGATTAATCTTACACCGAATGCGGCTCTGCTGACACCGAACATTCCCGAGGCAGAGGAACTCGCTGAGGTTGAAATCAGCACTGTTGAGGATATGGAGCTGGCCGCAAAGCGCATTTGCGAATACTGCCAATGCCCCGTTCTTATCAAGGGCGGACACCGTGTTTATGATGCTAAGGATGTGCTCTATGACGGAAAAGACTTCACATGGTTTGAGGGTGAGCGCATTGATAACCCGAATACTCACGGCACGGGCTGTACGCTCTCAAGTGCGATAGCCGCAAATCTCGCAAAGGGCTATGAGCTTTCAGAGAGTATCAGAAGAGCCAAGGAGTATATCTCGGGAGCGCTGAGTGCTATGCTCGATCTGGGAAAGGGCTCAGGGCCGATGAATCACGCATTTGACATACACAGTAAGTTTGCAGAATAGGAAGGGTATAACTATGAAAGAATATTACACACAGATGGAAGCTGCCAAGAAGGGCATTATCACACCTGAAATGAAGATAGTTGCAGAGAAGGAATACATTGACGCTGAGGAGCTCCGTGAGCTTGTAGCAAAGGGCTGGGTAGCAATTCCGTGCAACGTAAACCACAAGTCGATCTCGCCTGAGGGTATCGGCACAAAGATGAGGACAAAGATCAATGTAAACCTCGGTATCTCGGGAGATGCCAAGAACTATGACGTTGAAATGCAGAAGGTTGACCTTGCGCACAAGTTCGGCGCAGAGGCTATAATGGACCTTTCAAATTACGGAAAGACAAACACATTCCGTAAGGCGCTTATTGAGAAGAGCCCTGCAATGATAGGAACAGTGCCTATGTATGATGCGATAGGCTACCTTGAAAAGGATCTGCTTGAAATCACTGCAGAGGACTTTCTTAAAGTTGTCCGTGCCCATGCGGAAGAGGGTGTTGACTTTATGACCATTCATGCAGGAATAAACAGAAGAGCAGTTGAGGCATTTATGCGTGAGGGCAGAAAGATGAACATAGTTTCACGAGGCGGCTCACTTCTCTTTGCGTGGATGATGATGACAGGAAATGAAAATCCGTTCTTTGAGCACTATGATGAGGTGCTTGAGATACTGCGTGAGTTCGATGTTACCATAAGCCTTGGAGATGCACTCCGCCCCGGCTGCATTGATGATGCAACCGATGCAGGTCAGATAGCTGAGCTTATAGAGCTTGGAAACCTGACAAAGAGAGCATGGGAGAAGGACGTTCAGGTAATGGTTGAGGGTCCGGGTCACATGGCTATGAACGAGATCGAGGCTAATATGAAGCTGCAGAAGAGGCTTTGCCACAATGCGCCCTTCTATGTTCTCGGACCTCTGGTGTCGGATATATTCCCGGGGTATGACCATATAACTTCTGCTATCGGCGGCGCTATAGCAGCTGCAAGCGGAGCAGACTTCCTGTGCTATGTCACACCTGCGGAGCACCTCAGACTGCCCGATGTCAATGACGTTAAGGAAGGCATAGTTGCTTCAAAGATAGCTGCTCATGCTGCGGATATCGCTAAGGGAGTGCCTCACGCAAGGGATAAGGACAATGAAATGGCTGAGGCAAGACACAAGGTTGAGTGGGAGGATATGTTCAAGGTTGCATTTGACCCCGATAAGGCAAGAGAGTACTTTGAGAGCACACCTCCTGCCGACAGACACACCTGCTCAATGTGCGGAAAAATGTGTGCGGTAAGAACTACAAACATGATTCTCGCAGGAGAGAAGGTAGAGTTCTGCACTGAGCTCTGATACATCTGAAAAAAGGCAATACTATACAAAAGCAGCCCGATGTGTTTCGGGCTGCTTTTATGCTTTTTACTGCTTTTGCTTTGGCTTGAATATCAGCGCTGCAATAAATGCAAACACCATTGCTGCCGCCACTCCTGCGGCGCAGGCTGTTAGACCGCCTGTGAAAATGCCCATAAAGCCGTCTTTATCTATCTGCTTTTCAACTCCCTTGCAAAGCAGATAACCAAAGCCCGTTAAAGGTACCCTTGCGCCCTCTCCCGAGAGCTTTACCAAGGGCTCGTAAATGCCGACAGCCCCGAGGAAAACTCCTGTACAGACGTAAGCTACAAGTATTCTTGCGGGAGTCAGCTTTGTAAGGTCTATAAGAAACTGCCCGACAGCGCAGAGCGATCCGCCGATAAGAAATGCATAAAGGTATATCATTCGTTCACCCTCTTTCGTGTGACAGCCATACTAAATGCGATATTGAAGGTATAGCCTCGCCCTGCTGTGATACGGTAGGAGAGAGCAGCGCTCCCGTTGCAGCAAAGAGAATGTTGTGAAGCTCACCCTTGGCAAGCTTCGGAAGAAAGTATCCGCATAGCAGGCTTCCCGCACAGCCGCAGCCGCTGCCGCCTGCGTGTACGTCCTGAGTGTCGGGGTCATAAATCATTTTGCCGCAGTCAAGATGCTTGTCAGAAATATTGATACCTGCTTTTTCAAACAGCGAGCAGAGAACCGAGCTTCCTACAGCGCCGAGGTCGCCTGTAACGATATGGTCAAAGTCCGAGGGGCTCATGCCTGTGTCCTCAAAAAAGGTGCTGATCGTTGAAAAGGCGGCAGGCGCCATAGCGGCTCCCATATTGTTGGCATCGGTGACGCCCATGTCAACGATTTTTCCGACGGTGCAGGCTCGTACAAAGGGGGCCTTCTCCGAGGGGGAAACCACCAGCGCTCCCGAGGCGGTAGCTGTCCACTGCGAAGTGGGAGTGCGCTGTCCGCCGTAGTTGAGGGGCATACGGTACTGACGCTCAGCGGTGCAGAAGTGAGATGAGGTGACTGCCATTGCCTTTTGGCATATCTCTCTGTCAACGAAAAGGGAAGCGAGAAGCAGCCCCTCTGACATTGTGGAGCAGGCTCCGTATATTCCGAGAAAGGGTATCTCGTAGGATTTGATTCCGAAGGTAGTGCCCGTACACTGGTTGAGCAGGTCGCCGCCGAAGAGAACTCCGATGTCAGAGGGCTGAAAGCCGCCTTTTGAGAGAGCGTGCCTGACTGCCTGCTTCTGAAGCTGGCTTTCGCCCTTCTCAAAGGTGTCCTCGGAAAAGCAGGGGTCATCGTTTATTTTGTCAAAGTACTGCCCCATAGGGCCTTCCTCTTCCTTCTTTCCGCCTATCGCAGCGTAGGAAACTACAGAAGGGGGCTGACGCATAATTACTGTTGAGCGCATAGAATCTTCCTTTCGTTTTTATGATTATTCTGTCCGCAGGAAGAAAAGAATATTCACGAGCCTGTAAAATTAATAAAAAATACATAGTAAATAGATGAAAGATGTGATATTATGAAAGCAGTAATTATCTGATGATCGGGGGGTGAGGATTTGTATATCTGTCCTGTTTGCGGAGAAGCTCTTGTGAAAGGTGAGCGCACCTTCAGGTGTGCGAACGGTCATAGCTTTGACCTGCACAGAAAGGGCTACGTAAATCTTCTCACGACAAAAAAGCACAATCCCAAAAAAGCGGGCGACAATGGCGATATGGTAAGGGCTCGGACTGAGTTTCTGGATTTCGGGCATTACGAAAGGCTTGCTCAGAGAGCTGCACAGATCATGGAAGAGCTGACTGCCGATTGTAAAGAACCTGTCATCATTGACAGCGGCTGCGGAGAGGGCTACTACACTGTGCAGTACGCAGGTGCTCTTGAGAAAGCCAGAATATATGGGGTGGATATATCAAAGGGAGCTTGCTCTCATGCTATGTCAAGGGTGAATGAGAAGGGGCTTCATAATGTTCAGATTGCTGTAGCGTCGGCATTTGAGCTGCCGTTTAAGGATAAGTCGGCAGATCTGATAGTGTGTACCTTCGCCCCTGTCAGCGACAGGGAGTACGCAAGGGTGCTTAAAGACGGAGGAAAGCTTCTGGTCATCTCTCCCTCTCCCGATCACCTGTTTGAGCTAAAGGCTCTGATCTATGAGGAGCCCTACAGGAACAAGCCGAATGAATACGGCCTGGAAAGCTTCAGAGAGGGCAAGGAAGAGGTTCTGGAGTATAAGGCAAGGCTTGCAAGCCGTGAGGAGATACTCAGTCTCTACCGAATGACACCGTACAGCTATAAGACATCGAAGCCTGACAGTGCAAAGCTTATCGAAACCGAGAGCTTGGAAGTCACCTGCGGGTTTTCTATAAGGATTTTTACTAAGGAGTAAAGCTATGAACGAAAAACTATTCTGCAAAGGATATACATGGGGCTTTTATTCGGGAAGCGGAGTGTTCGGCACACCTGAGGCTGACGCTTCAATGGAGCGCCTCGCTGAAAACGGTCTTGACTGGATATGTATACCTGTAAACTGCTTTCAGGAAGCCTATTATTCGCTGAATGTGTTCGCTCTTTTCGGAAGAACACAGACCGATGATGAGGTAAGGTCAGCGATACGCAAGGCAAAAAGCTTAGGGCTTAGGGTCTGTCTTAAACCAATGGTGGACTGCCTTGACCGTTCGTGGAGAGCAAGGATAGATTTCCCGACTGAGAACCCTATGTACTGGGAGCGCTGGTTTGCAAGCTACACAAGATTAATGACATACTACGCAAGGCTCGCTGAGGAAGAGGGCTGTGAGATGCTCTGTACGGGCTGTGAAATGGCAGGCATGGACAAACAGTCTGCTTACTGCCGAAAGCTTATAGCCGATGTCCGTGAGGTTTATCACGGTATCATTATGCACAATATCAATCACGGCGATGAGTTCCGCTTTGACTGGCTCTCCGAGGTCGATGTGATAGGTGTGTCGGGATACTATCCATGCACAGAGCCGAGTGACCGTTCGCTTGGAAAAATGAAAGCGGTATGGACAGAGGTAGTCAGCAGGCTTGAGAAAATGCATGAGCATTACGGCAGACCCGTTATGATGGCAGAGATAGGCGTCAGAAACGAGCAGGGCTGTACACAGTACCCGTGGGATTTCCACTACAGAGATGTACCTCTTGATGAGCAGGAGCAGGCTGACTTCTATGAGGCGGCTCTCAGTACTACCTGGGATAAGGACTGGTTCTGCGGTTACTTCTGGTGGGACTGGAAGGCAAAGCTTCCGCCGATAGAGAAGGCAAGGGAGAACAGGGACTTTACTGTCTACGGCAAAAAAGCCGAGCAGGTGCTTAGGTCATGGTACACAAGAGAGGATAAGTAAAAGGAGCAAATACCGGAATGGCAAATATCGAACAGGTAAGAGAGTTCTTTTCAAAAGACCGTTTTGCAACCGAGAACGGCGCAGTTATTGACGAGGTCGGTGAGGACTATGCAAGGGTCAGTCTGACTATTGCAGAGAGACATAAAAATGCAGTCGGCGGTGTGATGGGCGGAGTGTACTTCATGCTGGCGGACTTTGCTTTTGCAGTTGCGACAAACTGGAAAAAGTCAGGGACAGTTTCACTGTCGTCTGATATATCGTTTCTTAGCACTCCGAAGGGTGAGCGCCTTATCGCTGAGACGGAGCTTATCCGCAAGGGCAGAACCACCTGCTGTTATAACGTTATGGTAAGAGATGACCTCGGCAAGCCGATAGCGGCTGTTAAGATAGTAGGATATATAGGATAAAAGGAAAGAAGCAGGAGAACAAGGTCTCCTGCTTCAGTCTGTCGATAAACTCAAAATAGTGCAGATTTTGCCTCGTCAGGTCTGTACATTCGTACAGACAGACTCGGCTGGAGTGAGGGG
>CAMMYU010000074.1:0-10213 GCA_946528545.1 uncultured Ruminococcus sp. | reverse complement strand
GCACGACCCGCGGCTAACGCCTCTGCACATCATCTGCTTGCCAGATTTCCGTCATATTACCCAAATTCTCCTTGACTTGCGTCAGCAAGCTTGCGTCGAATTTAGGCAATCTGACGAAAATCTGGACGGCGCATCTGATGCACATGGGTCATGCGGTGTTGCCTATAATTTTATCATAGAAACTTCCAATTGTCAACAGCTATTTCTTGTAGACAATTCGCTCCTTTACATCTATCTGATCAAACGAAATCTTGAATCCCAGCCATGTGGATACAGGATAGAGGATCGGGAATATAGCTGTCAGTGCTATCACCCAGTAAGGCATATCGGCAGCATTTGCACTGTGAGCCGCCCAGTCTATCAGCGGATAGAACATCGCATTAAGAAGCTTGTATGCAGGCATAAAATTAAACGAGCCTGTCGTCTTTGAAATGATGAGAAGCACCATAGTAACATATCCGGGAATCATCGCAACAAGCCCCATAATAAGCCCGAAGTGCCTGTTTACATCTGCCCCGTGAAGCATAGCCTTTTCCTTGGCTTTCTTTCCCTCTTTAAGACCAAAGTCATTCATAATAGCAACCACAGTCATAAGCCCTGTGAAACCGAACATAATATTAGCGCCTGCTCCGAATGCCTTTGACACAGCCACAAAGAACAGAAACACAAATATACCGAAAAACTCCGTCTGCACCCATTTGAGAGCGCTTTTCAGAAGTGCCTTTTTCTTATCATAGCTTTCCATAGCGTTTACCTCTTTTCTTAACAAGTATAGCACATTGCAGCCTTCTTGTAAAGTCAGTTATATCCATGCACCGTCTGCCCTGATGATCTGCCCAGTAATGTAGGCTGAATCCTCGCCTGCAAGAAAAGCGCACACTCCTGCAATGTCCTCAGGAGTGCCGAAGCGGCAGGCAGGTATCTCATCAAGAATAGCCGAGCGTTCTTCTTCGCTTAGCTGAGCATTCATTTTCGTGTCGATAAATCCGCAGGACACGGCATTTACATTCACACCGCTAGGAGCTGCCTCACGGGCAAGCGCCTGAGTAAAGCCGTTTAGTCCGGCCTTTGCCGCCGAGTAAGCGACCTCACAGGAAGCACCCTTCTCTCCCCATACAGAAGAAATATTTATTACCGACCCTTTATGCTCTCTGATCATGTAGGGCAGGAACGCTTTTGTAACCCTCATAGCCCCGATAAGATCGGCTTCAATGATTTCAAGCATACGTTCCTCGCTGAGCTCGGTAAATAAGCCGATGTCAGCAATTCCCGCACAGTTTACGAGTACATCGGCACCGCCTGTCAGCTTTGATATTAACTGTACGGAATTTTGTACACTTTCAAGACTTGAAGTATCACAGCATACTGTGAAAGCGTCAGCGCCGTTTGCTTTGAGCTCTTCACACAGGGCTGAAGCCTTTTTCTCCGAGCTTTTATATCCGATAAAAACAGTGAAGCCGTCACGGGCAAAGCGCCTGCAAACTGCAGAGCCTATCCCTCCCGAACCGCCTGTTATAAATGCAGCTTTTGGCATAATATCACACTCCTAATATAGTATAGCAGAAAATTGTAAAAAAGTAAAGCCAAAAATAATACTGTAACCAATGTGTGAAAACGTTGAAAGCTATGGGCATTTATTGCTAATTACTTATATATGTATCTGTGCGTTATTAGCAAAAATATCTGAATATTAGTTACAAATCCGTAATATTCATTGACGAGCAGCGTAAAATATGCTATATTTTGAATTAACGGCAGCTATGAGCCGTGTTATGAATTGAAAAGTGAGGTAAAAACATGAAAAAAATATCAGCATTGATTATTTCAGTACTTATGGTATGTTCAGTATTCGCAGCCTGCGGTGACAGCGACAGCTCATCTGCTAAGGATTCCGCATCATCATCAGTATCCGCATCCGATAAGGGCGGAAAGCCTGTTTACGATGATGAAAACACTCTTGCAAAGCAGTACACAGATAAGCTGAATGAAGGTAATTTCTCGCTCGTAATGACCAACTCTATGACAGGCTCTGAGCCTATTGAGCTTGCACTCTGCGGCAACGATTTGCACATGAAGATGAGCGTGTTCGGCATTTCAATGAACGTATACGTTAAAGACGGCGTTGGCTACATGGTAGATGAGAACGAGAAGGTTTATGCATCTCAGGACGCAAGCTCCTATTCCGCAGACCAGATCAAGTCTCAGACAATGGGTATTTCCGATAACTACAAGTTCGTAGGCAGAGATACAGCTGACGGCCTTATCTGTGAGACATACGAGGTAGCTATGACCGCTGAGCTCGAAGAGGGCGTAGAGCTTATTGAGGATTCCGAGACTGATGAGGATTCCAACAAGCAGATTTATAAGTATTACTTTGATGAGAATACAGGAGACCTCAAGAAGATTGAAACTGAGGCTTTCGGCATGACTTCAACATCTGAGATCGTTTCTCTTGACTTTGATATTACAGAGATAGCAATGCCAGATGACTTTGACAGCTACACCGAGATCTCCGCTGAGGAGTTCTCCGAGAAGATGTCTGCAGGCGTTGACACAGATGCTCTTGGTGACACCTTCGGCGTTGAGGAAGGCGAAGCTGACCTCAGTACAGAGGAAGCTGAATAATTTCATTTTGGAGGCAATATAAATGATCTTGAAATCAATTGCCGCTGTGCTTGCGGCTGTGATTATCGGGCTTTCGTTTACATCTTGTGCGGAGACAGACAGCAGCTCTGATGCTGAGAGCAGCAAGGCACAGTCTTCCGCTGCTGAAAGCTCACAGGCTGAGAGCAAGGCAGATGATACAGCCTCGCAGAGCAGCTCGGGTGCAGCAGCTTCAACAGATTACGATGTGAACGGCGATTTCAGAGCCTATGATGCAGTCAGGGAGAAGTATAAGGACGGCTACAGTCTTAATATGTCCTATATGAACAATGCTCTCGGTTCACACGGAGATGTTGAGATCACCTGGACAGGCGATAAAGCATATTATTCAACATCTATAGACGGAATGAAAAGCTATGTTGTAATTCCGGGCGACGGCAAGGCATACAGAGTAAATGAGGGCACAACTACCTATCAGGAGCAGGAAGCGACAGAAAATCAGGCTATGATGAATGACCTTCTTATCAATCCTGCAGGGGAGTTTGATCATGCTGCCATAGGTGAAAACAACATGGTCTTTGAGTATTATAATATAAATGAAGCTATGGGCGGAGAGGGCCAGATCGTTTACGGCTTCAACGGTGAGACCTATGATCTCAATGAGATCGTGGTAGTTACCAACGGAGACGAAATGACCGCAAGCTATTATTATGTAAACGAGCTCACAGAGCCCGATGAATCAAAGGTTGCAGTACCTGATCTGTCAGCGTATACAAAGGAATAGGATAGCTTTTATCGCACCGTCTGTGCTGAAAATTCAGTGCAGACGGTGCTTTTGTGTATTGTGACAAAGGAAAAGTCAGAAAAATAATTCGATTTGTGAAAAAAATAGCTTCAAACCCCTTGACAAAAATGAAAAAAAGGTATAAACTATATTTAGCACTCAAAGAGAATGAGTGCTAACGCTTCCAAAGTCCGAGTGCTAAGCAGCATTGACATAAGGGCGTTTACTGTGCGGTCTGAGGTACAAGCGTGAGGTACATTGGCGGGCTGTGCAAAGGGTGGTGAGTTAATGGATGACAGAAAGCTGAGAATACTTACAGCGGTTGTAGATGAGTATATTGTTACCGGAGAGCCTGTCGGCTCTAAAGCTATAATGCCGCATATCAAGGCTTCGTCCGCAACTATAAGGAATGAGATGGCAGAGCTTGAAAAACAGGGCTATCTTGAACAGCCGCATACTTCGGCGGGAAG
Source organism: uncultured Ruminococcus sp. (assembly GCA_946528545.1). GTDB lineage: Bacteria > Bacillota > Clostridia > Oscillospirales > Ruminococcaceae > Hominimerdicola. The sequence continues at coordinate 6,355 of CAMMYU010000074.1, read as the reverse complement.
AGTTCCGACCTATAAGGGCTACAGGCTTTATGTAGATAAGCTTATGGAGCAGAATAAGCTTTCCGATGAGGAAAAGGGAATGCTCGATTCGATGATACCTAAGGAGTATGTCACTGAGAGCGACCTTGTGGAGCAGGCATCTGTTGCTCTGGCTGAGCTTACCAAGTGCGCTGCTATCGTTGCGAACGAGACTCCTGAGATCTCGGTCATATCAAAGGTCGAGGTCATTCCTACGGGAAAGAGAATGTATGTTATCCTGATGATAACCTCAAACGGCTCGATAAAAAATAAAGTATGCCGTCTGGAGTTTGATCTTAATCAGGAGCAGCTTGATTTCTTTGACAGCTTTGTCAGACAGAACCTCAACGGCGTTGCGGTGAGCGAGCTTTCGGATTCTTATATCGAAAAGCTCACCGAGGCTATGGGAACGTATATGATGACGCTCTCGCCGCTGGTCTCCGAGATACTCAAAATGTCAAAGGAAATGAATGAGGTCACTATAACGGGCAAGAAAAACCTGCTTGCCTGCCGGGATTTTGACCGTAATGAGATAATCAATTTGCTTGACAATGAGGAGATACTCAAGGGCTTTATGGACGAGACCTTCTCGGGACTGAATGTTATGTTCTCGCCCGAAAAGGACGGGTTTGTAGTGAACAACTCATCAATGATAACCTCGTCATTCATGAAGGACGGCAAGAAGGCAGGAACGCTCGGACTGCTCGGACCTATGAGACTTGATTATGCAAAGTTTATTCCTTATCTTGAATATTTCACGGGAAAGATAACAGATATGCTTTCCGAGGGTGATGACAATGAGAAAGAAGAATAAGAAAAGAAAGGCGGGCAACCTTATGGATAATGAGAAAGAGAAGGAAACTCTGACTGAGGAAGAGCTCACTGAGGAAGCTGCGGAAGAGAGCGCAGAGGAGACTGCTGAGGAGGAAGCTCGGGAAGAGACCGAAGCTCAGGAGAACCCCGAGGAAAAGCTTCAGAAGGAGCTTGACGAGCAGAAGGATAAGTACCTGAGACTTATGGCAGAGTATGACAACTTCAGAAAGCGCTCTGCTAAAGAGAGACTGGAGCTTACGGAAACTGCAAAGGGCTCTGCAATAAGCGAGATACTTCCTGTGCTTGATAATTTCGAGAGGGCACTTCAGACTGAGACCGAAGATGAGGCTTACAAATCGGGAGTTGAAATGATCTTCAAGCAGTTCGGCGATGCGCTTGCAAAGCTCGGAGTTGAGGTCATAGACCCGACAGGTCAGGAGTTTGACCCGAATATCGCAAATGCGGTAAATCAGATAGAGGACGAAAACCTCGGTGAAAATGTGGTAGCACAGACCTTCCAGAAGGGCTATAAGGTCGGAGGAAAGGTCATCAGATATGCTATGGTAGTGGTTGCTAATCCGTAGCGGATAAAAAAGGTAACAATAGGTTAAAATAATTTATATATCAGAAAGGAAATGATCTTATGAGTAAAATAATCGGTATAGACCTTGGAACAACAAACTCGTGCGTAGCAGTAGTTGAGGGCGGCGAGGCAGTAGTGATCCCTAACAGCGAGGGTGCAAGAACAACTCCTTCCGTTGTAGGTGTTTCCAAAAACGGCGACAGACTGGTAGGTCAGGTTGCTAAGAGACAGGCAGTTACAAACTTCGATAACACGGTAATCTCTATCAAGAGACACATGGGCTCTGACTATAAGGCTCAGATGGGCGGAAAGAGCTACACTCCTCAGGAGATTTCCGCAATGGTTCTTCAGAAGCTCAAGGCTGACGCTGAGGCTTACCTCGGAGAGAAGGTAACAGAGGCTGTTATCACAGTTCCTGCTTACTTTACTGACTCACAGAGACAGGCAACTAAAGACGCAGGTCAGATCGCAGGTCTGACTGTAAAGAGAATTATCAACGAGCCTACAGCTGCTGCACTTTCTTACGGTATTGATAAGGAAGAGGACCAGAAGGTAATGGTATACGACCTCGGCGGCGGTACCTTCGATGTATCTATCATCGAGATGGGCGACGGCGTTACCGAGGTACTTGCTACAGCAGGTAACAACAGACTCGGCGGTGATGACTTCGACCAGAGGATCATCGACTGGCTCGTATCTGAGTTCAAGAAGACTGAGGGTGTTGACCTCTCAGGTGATAAGATGGCAATGCAGAGACTTAAAGAGGCTGCTGAGAAGGCCAAGATCGAGCTTTCAAGCACACCTTCGTCAACTATCTCGCTGCCGTTCATCACAGCAGATGCTACAGGTCCTAAGCACCTTGAAATGACACTTACTCAGGCTAAGTTCAATGAGATGACAGCAGACCTTGTAGAGGCAACAATGGGACCTGTTCGTCAGGCTCTCTCCGACAGCGGACTTTCAGCTTCTGAGCTCCAGAAGGTGCTCATGGTCGGCGGTTCTTCCAGAATTCCCGCAGTTCAGGAAGCAGTAAAGAAGTTCATTGGCAAGGAGCCGTTCAAGGGCATCAACCCTGATGAGTGCGTAGCCCTCGGTGCAGCATATCAGGGCGCAGTTCTTGCAGGTGATGTCAAGGACGGACTTCTCCTCCTCGATGTTACACCTCTGTCCCTCGGACTTGAAACAATGGGCGGTGTCTGCACAAAGATCATCGAGAGAAACACCACTATCCCGACCAAGAAGTCGCAGATATTCTCTACCGCTGCAGACAATCAGTCGGCAGTTGATATAAACGTTCTTCAGGGCGAGCGTGAGTTTGCAAAGGACAACAAGCAGCTCGGAATGTTCCGTCTTGACGGTATCGCTCCTGCTCCGAGAGGAGTACCTCAGATCGAGGTAACCTTCGATATCGACGCTAACGGTATCGTTCATGTATCGGCTAAGGATCTTGGCACAGGCAAGGAGCAGAACATCACTATTACTTCTTCGACAAATATGTCCAAGGACGACATTGATAAGGCTGTCAAGGAGGCAGAGGCATTTGCTGCTGAGGACGCTAAGAAGAAGGAAGACGTTGATGCAAGAAATCAGGCTGACCAGATGTGCTTCCAGTGCGAGAAGGCACTCGGTGAGTTCGGCGACAAGGTAGATGCAGCTGACAAGAGCGACTGCGAAGCAAAGATAAATGCAGTTAAGGAAGCTCTCAAGGGAACTGACGTTGAGGCTATCAAGGCTAAGAACAAGGAGCTTGAGGATTGCTTCCAGAAGATTGCTACAAAGGTATATCAGCAGGCAGGTGCACAGGCTCAGGGTGCTCAGGGCTTTGACCCGAACAACATGGGCAACATGGGCGGAGGAGCTGCTGACAGCGGCAGCCAGAACGGCGGAGATGATGTTATTGACGCTGAGTTCCATGACGCAAACTAATACTCAGATTTAATACCGCAGCCTCTGCTCTTTGGAGCAGAGGATTTGCGTGTTTAAGGAAGGTAATGGCTTATGGCAGAAAATAAAAGAGATTACTATGAAGTCCTCGGTGTATCAAAGGGTGCTTCCGACGATGAGCTCAAAAAGGCATTCAGAAAGCTTGCCAAGCAGTATCATCCGGACCTTCACCCCGGCGATAAGCAGGCAGAGGAAAAATTCAAAGAGGTAAACGAGGCATATGAGGTGCTCTCTGACCCTGAGAAAAGGGCGAGATATGACCAGTTCGGTCATGCAGGCGTAGATCCGAACTATGGCGGCGGAGCAGGCGCAGGCGGTTTTGGCGGCTTCGGAGATATGGGCGATATTTTTGATTCTATCTTCGGCGGATTCGGCGGCTTCGGCGGAGGCAGACGCTCCAATCCGAATGCTCCGCGCAGAGGTGAAGACGTTAAAGCAAGCGTTATCATCGACTTTATGGAGGCCTGCAAGGGCAAGAGCGTAAACATCAAGGTTGCCCGTGCTGAAAAATGTTCAGCCTGCGGCGGCTCAGGTGCGGAGCCTGGTTCAAGCCCGAAAACCTGTCCCGATTGTAACGGTACAGGCTCGGTAAGGATAACTCAGAGAACTCCGTTCGGAAATATAGCCCAGACCTCAACCTGCAACAGGTGTTGCGGAAAAGGAAAGATCGTTGATAATCCCTGCCGTGTCTGTGGCGGTGTCGGCAGAGTGAGAAGCACTGTAGAAAAGACCGTTGATGTTCCTGCAGGAATTGATGACGGTCAGACACTCAGGGTTTCGGGCGAGGGCAACGGAGGCTATAACGGCGGCCCGAGCGGTGATCTTCACATCAATGTAACTGTCCGTCCCGACCCTCTGTTCGAGCGTGACGGCTACGATGTATGGACAGACATTCCGCTTACTTACACACAGGCAACTCTGGGTGATGAGATCACAGTGCCTACAGTTGACGGCAAGGTCACATATAAAGTTCCCGAGGGCACTCAGACAGGCACAGTATTCCGTCTGAGGGGCAAGGGTATCAAGAAGATAAACCGCCCCGATCACGGCGACCACTACGTCAGAGTGAATGTTGAAGTGCCTAAAAACCTCACGAAGGAGCAGAAACAGAAGCTCAAGGAGTTTGAGCAGTCTCTGACAGATAACAACTACGCTAAGAGAAGCACGTTCTTTGATAAGCTTAAAAAGAAGTTCAAATAATAAAAACAGGACTGAATTTTCAGTCCTGTTTTTTGTACTCTTATTTCTTCTCCAGTATGCAGACGGCTGTTGCCGAGATCCCCAGACCCTCGCCCGTAAATCCGAGCTTTTCTTCTGTTGTTGCCTTGACCGATACCCGAGAGACCTCACAGCCGACAGCCTCGGCAAGCGTCTCACGCATTTTTACGATGTGAGGCGCAAGCTTCGGTGCCTGCGCACATATTGTTGAGTCGATGTTGCCAACCCTCCAGCCCTCACGGTCAATGACGGCTATAACCTCACGCAGAAGTGCAATGCTGTCAGCACCCTCGTATTTCGGATCATTGTCAGGGAAGAGCTTTCCTATGTCCCCGAGAGCCAGAGCTCCGAGAATCGAATCCATTATTGCGTGTGTGAGCACATCAGCATCGGAGTGTCCGAGCAGACCCTTTTCATAGGCAATCTCAACGCCCCCGATAATGAGCTTTCTCCCCTCGGTAAGGCGGTGGACATCATATCCGTGTCCTATGCGAAAATTCATAGCGTCCTCCTTTTTGTACTGTTTATTTTATTTGCTGTACAATAAAATGTACTATATTTCCTTATAGTTGCCTAAGAACTTAAAGTACGAAAGCTCCGACCTAAGTTCATTCATAAGCTTTTTTACATCGGGGTCATCAATATCGCCCTCAAAGTCGAGGTAAAACACTACATCAAAGTCAGTGTTTGCAATAGGTCGGCTTTCAATCATTGTGAGATTAAGCCCTGCAACAGAGAATTTAGTAAGCAGTCTGTAAAGAGCCGACTGTGTGTGCGGAAGTGCCAGAGAAACAGTTACAGTGTCAGCACCCTCTGTTCTCAGGCAGTCCTTTGAAACCAGAATAAACTTGGTGTAGTTCTCACGGGCATCTGTAATGTCACGGAAGAGAATTTCAAGTCCAAGCTCCCGTGCGCATTTCTCTGAGCAGATAGCTGCATAAGGCTCGTCAGAGTCAGCCACATATTCGGCTGCAAGAGCAGTATTAGCATAATGGTGAGCCTTGTATTTGTGCTCACGCAGAAACTCCGAGCACTGCATTATAGCCTGCTCGTGCGAATAAACTATAGTAATGTCTTCGGGCCTTGTTCCTTTCCTTGCGGCAAGGCAGTGTGATACCTTCACCTTAGTTGATGCGCAGATACGCAGATCGTGCTTTTTCATCAGCTCATAGGTGCGGGTTACTGTTCCTGCGGTTGAGTTCGCAATAGGCAGAATACCAAAGTCGGCCCTGCCTGTCTCAACGCTTATGAATATGTCCTCAAAATCGCTGAAAAACAGCGGCTCATGATCGGGGAAAAACTTATCTGCCGCCATGTGAGAATATGAGCCGAAAGCACCCGGAACTGCCGTTACATAGTGTTTGCTAAAGTCCAGATTTTTGTACTCTTCCATTCCGTCAACGTTGAAAAGCTCCTGATACTGGCGGCATTTGGAAATATCCATAATTGTCTGGAACAACACCTTTGAAGCATTCCCGAGACCCTCGGGAGCATTCTTCTCAACAGCGTCAAGAATGACTTGCTCACGCTCCGGCTGGAAGACCTCCATTCCGTTTTCCATTTTGAACTCAGCAACCCTGAAGCTGAGCTCCATTCTCTTATTGAAGAGCTCCTGCATCTGCTTGTTTATCTCATCTATCTGAGCTCTGTACTCATCTAAAAGCATATTAACATTCCTTTCCTAGGGGGCATTAAGGCAACACCGCACGAACCGCGGCTAACGCCTCTGCACATCATCTGCCGTGTCAAGCTTGCTTGACGACCCGCTTATCCGTCATA